>JAGTVF010000293.1 GCA_018224315.1 Desulfobacterales bacterium
ATCTGCAAGTGGGACGCGGCATTTTGAACCCGGTGCGGCCGGGTAAAATCGATTTTTTCAAGACCCGGGTCCAGCAGATAGTTGAGCAGGTTGACGGCCAACTCGGTCTGCACATCACAGGTGTCTGCCGCAGTTGCCGGGCTCCCCAGCACCAGTGGGTTTTCAGCCTCCAGCAGGGCCCCGGCCAGGCGCTGCCAGGCATCCGGGTTGACACCGGACATGACGGTCACCTGGTTGGCATCAAATGGATCTGAAACCGCCCGGATTGTTTCTGCGATCTCTGCCGGCATCTTTCGGGGCGGCTTGTGCTCCATGACAAGGCGGATTAAGCCCAGGCATACGGCTGCCTCCGTGCCCGGGGCGCAGGAAAGCCAGCAGTCGGCATTGGCCCCGGTGATACCCCGCCAGGGGCTGACATGGAAAAACCGCCCCTTTGCGGCCCCCTGCCAGGCATGCATGGTTTTAAACTGCCGGGCATATTCCACCGGCGAAAGCCAGGTTTCGCAGAAATCCGCGCCAAACCCCAGCAGAAGGTCCGCATCCCGGATCTGCCAGGAACCGATGGCATTTACGCCGAAAACCAACTGGTTGGCCGCCCGGATCTTTTCAAAGGAAAAGGGCTCAAAAACAAGGGGCTCTGTGCTGTTTGCCCCTGAAAGGGCTTTTTTGAAAACATCCATGCGCATGTCGCCTTCGATTTGCGTGATCATGCGCACACGGTTTTCGCCTTTGTCTGCGGCGGCTTTTGTTTTTTCCGCCAGCAGGGCCAGGGCGTGCTCATATCCGATGGTTTTCCAGGTGTTGTTTTCCCGGATGCGGGGCTTGTTGAGCCGGTCCGGATGGTAGATTTCCTGAAGGGCCGCCTGGCCGCGGAGGCAAAGTTTGCCCTCGTTAACCGGGTGCAGCGGGTTGCCTTCGAGCTTTATGACGCGGCCCTCGCGGTTTTTGGCCAGCACCCCGCAGCCGGCCGGACACTGGCGGCAGGTGGAGGCATACCAGCTCGCCGCGCCCGTGACCATGTCGTCTTCGAGCCGGACCAGCGAATAGAATTTTTTTTCATTTTCCAGGGTGCATGCGGAAGCAAACGCCAGGCTCCCCATGCCCGCCAGTTTCAAAAAGGTTCGACGATCCATGCGGTTTTCCGGTTTGGAAAGGTTACCGGCCAATCAAATCCCAAATAAATGATATTACCCTTTTTGCGCAAAAAATGTAACCGGATTTTGCCTGAAGTCAACATCTCAGGATTTATCCCTGGTAAACTGAGATGTTTCGGTGGAATCGGCCATGGACCCGGTGGAGGCCTTGCCGCCGGTAATTGTGGTCATGACCCGGTCAAAATAGCCCGTGCCCACAAACTTCTGATGGGTGGTGGCCATGTAGCCGTCTTCCTTCTCGTATTTGAACTCCTCCTGCTGGAAGCGCGAATACGCCGCCATGCCCTCGTCGCGATAGCTGCGGGCCATTTCAAACATTCCCAGGTTCAGGGAATGAAATCCGGCCAGGGTGACAAACTGGAACTTGTAGCCCATGGCCCCAAGTTCGCGCTGAAACCGGGAAAGGGCGGCACTGTCCAGGTTCGCCTGCCAGTTAAACGATGGCGAGCAATTGTAGCAAAGCAGTTTGTCCGGGTATTGGGCCCGGATGCCTTCGGCAAACTGCCGGGCCTGGTCCAGATCCGGCACCGAGGTCTCGCACCACACCATGTCGGCATACGGGGCATAGGCAAGGCCCCTGGCAATGGCCGATTCTATGCCGGGGGCAATCCAGTGATAGCCTTCATCGGAGCGCTCCCGGCTGATGATAAAGGGCCGGTCCCGCTCGTCAATATCGTTTGTCAAAAGCTTTGCTGCATCGGCATCCGTGCGCGCGATCAAAAGCGCGGGCGCCCCGCAGATATCTGCAGACAAACGGGCGGCAATCAGCTTGGTGATAAACTCCCGGGTGGGCACCAGGACCTTGCCGCCAAGATGGCCGCATTTTTTGGCCGAAGCCAGCTGGTCCTCGAAATGAATACCCGCGGCCCCGGCTTCGATCATGAACTTCATGATCTCAAATGCGTTTAGCGGCCCCCCGAATCCGGCCTCGGCATCGGCAATCACAGGAGCGTACCAATACGGCCCGTCCTGCCTGCAGTCCAGCACCTGGATCTGGTCGGCGCGCTTAAAGGCGTTGTTGATCCGCCGGACTACGTTGGGCACGCTGTTGGCCGGATACAAACTCTGATCCGGATACATCTCGCCGGCTGCGTTGTTGTCTGCCGCCACCTGCCATCCGCTCACATATATGGCTTTCAGGCCCGCTTCCACCTGTTGTACGGCCTGATTTCCGGTCAGCGCGCCCAAAGCCGGCACAAACTCCTCGGTGTGCAGAAGCCGCCACAGCCGCTTGGCCCCGGCATCGGCCCAGGAGTACTGCACCGGAAGCGTTCCCCGCAGATGAAGGACATCAGCGGCCGTATAGGGCCGGGTCACGCCCTTCCACCTGGGATCGTTCTTCCAGGACTGCTCAAGATTTTCAATTTCCTCTGTATCAATGAGATGACAGGACAGCTTTGATTCCAGCTCCACGGCCTGCTCGTTGATGGTCTTGATCATAGGGTTTTGCCTTTCTCCAGAGATTGAATGCACAGATGCGCCCGCATCAGCTGCGTGTCTGCAACGGTTTCACAGGAAAGTTAATTCCGGTTTGAAGATTTTGCACATGATTTTCTGCCTTGATGCAAAAGCCGGAAAAAGGAGGGCTTTTTTCAATGAAAGGCAAAGAAAAAAATTCAGGCGAAATAAACGCTGGCCACAACCTTGAAATTCAATTATAAAAATCAGACAGTCCCGTGATACGGGCATGGAAAACCAACAATGCGTCTTTCTGTGCCTGCAATTGATAAGGAGATACGCCCCTGGACGGAAAAGAACACCTCTTTTTGTCCATGGCAGAGGCGATTGACGCCATCCGAACCGATTTTAACCAGTACCCGCCCCAGCGCCGCCTTTTCATGGACCTCTGCCCCCTGATTCTGGGCCCGGAGATTACGGTCATAGAGGATGCCCGCAACCACTGCATGTGGATATCCAGGCCGGGCCCCGGGCGCAAAAACCGCATGCGCCCCACCACCGCCCGGGATCTGGGACAGACCCTGCTCAACGCACTTCAAAACACGCGCCCGTCAACCGGGGTCATGGCGGAAATATGCCGGAAAACGTTTCAGACCCGTGCCCAGGTGGCCGGCAATGGGGAAAAGACAGGAGTCTGGATTGACACGGACATGCAGGGGTTTGCCTGCAGACAGTGCGGCCGGTGCTGCCGGGTGCTGGATTACCGCCATGAACTGTCTGCGGCCGATTACCGCCATTGGCGGATCCTGGGAAGAAATGACATCCTGGAGCGGGTGGCCACAATCCGCCATGGCAGCCGGATTGTTTCCTATGCCATGTGGGTGGAGCCCGGCACCCGGCGATTTTCAGAAACCTGTCCGTGGCTGACCCCGGCAAAACCAAATAATTTATCCGGCCCATGGATCTGCCGGATCCATGAGGTCAAGCCCGGAATCTGCCGGCAGTACCCCGGCACCCGGAAGCATGCGCAGATGACCGGGTGTGCGGGCTTTGGGGGCTAATTGTTGTATCCGGCAAAAATCTCAGCCATGGCCTTTTCATACCAGGCATTCAATCGGTAGTTTTGGATAAATCCGTTATGCCCGCCGTGGGCATGCACGATCAGATCCGTCCGGTCATTTAAGGGCAATCCGTAAAAATCCTGCACCGGAATGATCGGATCATCTTTTGAAGTGATGATGGTGGTGGGAACGGCAATATTTTCAAGGCCTGCGCCCGTGAGGGTGTAAGTCCGGAAATAATCGGCCGGCCTGTCAAACGGGCTGCAGCGGGGAAGCAGATCCGCGGTGAGCCCGAGGATGGTGTTGTGGGCCTGCACGCCGGAAAAATCGTATAGATCCGGATACAGCTGCTGTTTGCGCGCCAGGGATTTTTTCCATTTTCTCAAAAAATAATACCGGTACAAAACCGTGCGGTCCACCACGTCCGTTGCCCTGGCCGGGTCCAGCACCGGGCTGACGGCCACCACATGGCAGATTTCCGGTATGGAACGCCGCGAAAGCTCCCGGGCAATGCGAAGCGCGTAATTGCCGCCCAGGGAAAACCCGGCCACAAAAAACGGAACATTTGCAGCCAGCTGTGCCACCTGTTGTGCGGCTTCAAAAACCTCGTCAAACAGGGTGCCGAAAAACAGCCCTTTGTTGAGATGATGGCTTTGTCCGTGATCGCGCAGATTCAGACGAAAGATGTCATATTTTCGGTCAAACAGGTACCTGGCCGTGGTACGGACATAAGTGGAGTCCGCGCTTCCCTCCCAGCCGTGGAGCAAAAGCACCAGGCCCTTTTTTCCGGACTGCGGCCCGGGCGAGTAAAACCCCTGAAGACGGACGTCCCGGCTGGTTTTCAGGACATGTTCCCGGGCATCATTGATGGCAGCACCGGTATTGGCCGCCCGGAACCGGGCGCTTGCCAGTAACGACTGGATGTGCGGGCCTTTTAGCCCCGCTGGAGGGATAAATTCTTTTTGTACAGACATCTTGTCAGCTCCTTTTTTAAAACCCGCCGCCTGGTCATAATTGAAAAAGATAGTCCTACCGGTTTTCCGTGTTTCTTTCAAGCCGGCATATGCAAAAAAAGAAATTGACAAGCCCCCGGCCAGTCATTAATTTGTTGTGAACTTTTGCGCAGAACACAAAACCCGGTATCTGCGGCAGGCATCAAAAAAAACATCTTCAGCAAAAAAGGAAACAAACAGACATGAAAACAAAAATAGCAATCCCCTCGGCCGCGCCGGGCGGACTGGAAGCTCCCCTGGAAGCGCATTTCGGCCACTGCGATCTCTACACCCTGGTGGAAGTGGAAAATGATCAAATCCAGAACGTGGAAGTGGTCCCCAACATTCCCCATCAGCAGGGCGGGTGCATGGCGCCGGTACAATATCTGGCGGACAAACAGGTGCAGAAACTGGTGGCAGGAGGAATGGGAATGCGTCCGCTTATGGGGTTTAATCAAATGGGAATTGAAGTTTATTACGGTGAACAGGCCCCG
>JAGTVF010000294.1 GCA_018224315.1 Desulfobacterales bacterium
ACGAGTGGCGGATCAGACAGTCTATCTCGCCCAGACATGCCCTGGAGATGACCTTTTTCAAGCTCCTGCAGATCCGGCCGGCCATGTCCATGGACACGCTCATTGAAAAGCTTGACCTGCTCAGACAGGAAATGGGCAAACCGCTTCCGGTCAATGCCGGGCCGGAGACGACATCCAAACCCCGGAATCCGGAAACCGTGGTTTTATCAGAAGGCCGGCATCCCGGACCCGCGCCAGCCCCGGAGCCTGAACCGGAACCGGCACCAGAGCCGGATCCGGGACCTGAGCCAGCACCTGAGCCTGAGCCCGAACCAGAGCCCGAGGGCCAGAAGACAGCATCAACACCCGAAAACCCCGCTGCCGGCTATGAAACCAACGAGGCATTGTGGGCGGCGTTAAAAAACCATATTGCAGCCCAAAAGCCGTCTTTGGCCGCATGCATGGGCGAAAGCGAGCTCCGGGAAATCAACGGCAGCCGTTTGGTCATTGATATCCAGTCATCTGGCAGCAACACCCAGCTCCTGGAACGGCAGAAAAACATCGCGCACATGGAGCAGCTCTGCAGCGAGTTTCTGGGGAAAAATGTCCGGGTGGATCTCAATATTTCCAAACAGGCCAATCACTCGGAAAAACGAAAACAGGAAGCCAAAATCCTCAGGGAAGAAGCATTACACCATCCCCTGGTGGATGCGGCGATCAAAACATTTAACGGCAAGATTGTGGATATCAAAATATTGCCCGCAGGAGGAGATACACAATGAAGAATATGGGAAAACTCATGAAGCAGGCCCAGCAGATGCAGGAGAAAATGACCAAGCTGCAGGAGGAAATGGCCGACAAAACCATCGAAGCCACAGCCGGCGGGGGCATGGTCAAGGCCGTGGCCAACGGCAGACAGCAGGTGGTCTCTATCCAGATTGAAAAGGAAGTGGTGGATCCCGAGGATGTGGAAATGCTCCAGGACCTTGTGCTCGCAGCTGTCAACGACGCCCTTGGCCGCGCCCAGGAAATGGTTTCCGAAGAAATGAACAAGCTCACCGGCGGCATGAATCTTCCGGGCATGATGTAAGGCGTGAAAAAGGACAGCCCGTTTTCATGAAACACTATCCAGAAGCCATGTACCGGCTTATCCGGCAGTTCTGCAAACTGCCAGGAATCGGGCAGAAATCCGCTGAGCGCTTTGCCATGTACCTGCTGAGCGCACCGGATACTGAACTCGCAGCCCTTTCCAAAAGCATCGGGGAGCTGAAAAAACAGGTCACGGTCTGCAAGACCTGTTTCTGCTTAAGCGATCAGGAAACCTGCGCCATCTGCCGGGATCCGGGCCGGGACAGCGGACTTGTCTGCGTTGTGGAAAGCCCGGCAGACATGGCGGCCATTGAAAAATCCGGCGCATTTAGCGGGGTCTACCATGTGCTCCAGGGCCTGATTTCGCCCATGGATGGCATCGGCCCGGAAGAAATCCGCATCCGGGAACTTGTTGCCCGGGTTCGTGCAGGAACGGTCAAGGAAGTGGTGATTGCCACCAGTACCAGCGTGGAGGGCGAGGCCACGGCCGACTATATAGACAAGGCCTTAAAATCCTTTAAGATCAACGTCACCCGAATTGCTTCCGGAGTTCCCATGGGCGGGGAGCTCAAGTATATCGACCAGGTGACCCTGAAAAAAGCCATGGAGGCCCGGCGTGCGGTCTGATGGCACCCCGGAAGATCTGTTTGAATGCCAGCAGTGCGGCCAGTGCTGCCATGGTTACGGGGGCACCTATATCACCCGGGCCGACATTGAAAATATCGCCGCATACCTGGGCATTTCAGAAGATGAGCTGCTTTTGCGCCACTGCACACCGTCTGCCGGCGGCCACGTGCTGGCCCAGAAAGACGACGGCTTCTGCGTGTTCTGGGACCAGCTCTGCACCATCCACCCGGTCAAACCCCGCATGTGCCGGGCCTGGCCGTTTATTGAAAACCTGTTGAAAAACCCGGAAAGCTGGAATGTGATGGCCGAAGCCTGCCCGGGCATGCGCACGGGATTTGACAAAAACGACATTCTGCGCTGCGTGCGCGAAAAACTCGACGAACTCAACGCCATGCGCAGGCGGCAATCCAGGTCTTCGGCTGACGGGGAAAAAGGCTCATGATCGGCATATTTGACTCCGGCATCGGCGGGCTCACCGTGGTCCGGGCGGTCATGGACGCCCTTCCCGACCATGACATTGTTTATTTCGGGGATACGGCCCGGACTCCGTACGGCAACAAAAGCGGCCGCACAGTGGTGGAATATTCCATCCAGAACACCGAATTTCTGATTGAAAAAGGGGCCAAAATCATTGTCATGGCCTGCAACACCGCCTCCAGCGTGGCCACAAAAACCCTTCAGGACCGATTTGACCTGCCCATTTATGAAGTCATCAGTCCGGCCGTGGACCTGGCCCTGGAACAGACGCGCAAACATATCATCGGTGTGATCGGCACCCGGGCCACCATTGAAAGCGGCATTTACGAGGAAAAAATCCGGCAGCGCAGTGCTGAAGCAAAAGTGCACTCCGCAGCCTGCCCCCTGCTGGTGCCCCTGGTGGAGGAAGGCTGGACAGACAAGCCGGAAACCCGCATGATTGTCAAAAAATACGTTCACCCCTTAAAGGTAAGACAGATTGACACCCTGATTCTCGGCTGCACCCATTATCCGGTCATCAAGCCGATCATCGCCCATAAAATCGGCAAAAGGGTGCGTATCATCGACTCCTCTGTGGCCCTGGCCGGGCAGATCCGGCAGTTTTTAGCAGACAACCCGGAAACAGACGCCGGGCTGGGCAAAAACGGCACAACCCGTTTTTACGTGTCTGATATCACCCGCCAGTTTCAAAAAACCGCAAAAAACGTGATCCGTCGCCCAATTGAATTAAACCGGGTGGATCTTGCGCTTTGATTTTCACCTGAATTGAGGCTTCAGAGAACAGCCCGGTAATTGGGGCCCACGATGAGCATGCTGTTGGGCGCAACCGTCTGCACGACTTCCATGGTAGAGCCGAAAAGCAGTTCCTTGATCAGCCCGTGGCCATAGGCGCCCAGAACCAGCAGGGCATCGTGGGGGATTTCATACAGGTTTTCCTCAAAGGGCCGGTTTTCCAAAATTCGCCATGTGCGCACGTGGTTATCAAAATCGTCCTTTAGTCCGGCCTCCTGGAGAATGTTTTCGTAATCCGGCCGGGAACGGCTTTCCGGATGAGAAAACACGTCCAGGGGCATCCCCGAACGGCGACTGAGGCGGATGCCCAGACGAAGGGCCTTGACCGCGTTGGAAGAGCCCCCAAACAGCACGGCAATACTTGTCCATGGCTTGAACACCGCACTGGGAATCAGCACGGGAAACCGGGCGGACTTGACAATGCGCCGCACCCGGGGGCCGATATATCCCAGGCCGATTTTCGAGGACAAATCCGAGATGCTTCTGGGACAGCACATGAAATCAAAATCCACGGGAAGATCCGGCAGGGTGGAGGCGGTAAAATGTTTGGGGGTAAAAAACCTGACCCCCGGCAGGCCCATGCCCTGCACGATCTCGGCGGCATGCGCTTTTGCGCTGTCCGGGGCCTTTAAATAGGAGGCATCCAGATCCACCTGAACCACGTCGTTTTCAAAATACATCAAAAACTTGACATAATCGGGAATGTAGATCAGCGGCAGGATTTCCAGCTGTTTGCAAAAATAAGCCGATTGCAGCAGCATTTCCCTGCCCAGGGGGGTATTTCGGAAAATGTGGAGCATCTGCATTTCCATGGCGCATCTCCTTGTTATTGCGGCCCTCTCTCAGCCGGAGGCAAACCGGCCTGGCCCCAAGGGTCAGTGAAGGGTCTGGACCATTAATTCATTTCTGTACTTGTCCAGCAGAGTGGCCTTTGAAATCATGCCCATAAACCGGTCAGTCGATACCACCGGCATGCTGAACAATCCCTTTGCATCCATTTTATCAAGCACCCCTGATAGCTCGTCGTGAATATCGACGGTTTCCACATCAGCTTCCATGATCTGCTCCAGAAAAACCGTTTCATACAGCAGCGGATCAAACAGATACGGCCGGATATCGTCAAGATGGATCATGCCTTCAAACTTCCCGGTTTCCGGGTCCACCACCGGAAAATAATTTCTGTGGGACTGCTGGATCACCCGGATAAACTCGCCAAGCCGCATACTGCGGGGAACTGTCTTGCAGTCGGTTTCCACAAGCTCGGCAATGCTTAAATCCGCCAGGACCTTGGCATCGGTTCTGGGCCGCAGGTATTGCCCCTTTTCCACCAGATCCCGGAAATAAAAAGATGCCGGCTCCCAGGCATGGCAGATGGTTGTGGACAGGGCTGAGACCAGAATCAGCGGCAGAATGGTCTCATATCCGCCGGTGATCTCAACAATCAGAAAAATGCCGGTCAGGGGCGCCTGCAGAATCCCGCTGACCAGGCCGGCCATTCCCAGCAGCGCAAAACATCCCTCGTTGACCAAAGACAGCCCCGGCCAGAGCATTTCCAGCAACCGGTGATACATAAGCCCGGAAAAACTACCGATGACAAGACACGGGGCAAATATGCCCCCGGATCCGCCCCAGCCCAGGGTAAAAGCCGTGGCCGCGATCTTGGCGGCCACCAGCAAGAGCACCAGGCCCAGGCCCGGAGTAAAAGAGCCCTCCACCATCTGCCGGATGGAATGATACCCCTCGCCGAGCACTTCCGGCAGCATCAGCCCGATTGCGCCCACCACGCATCCGCCCAAAAAAGCCCGCACCCAGAAAGGCAGGGGAAATTTTGCCGAAACATGATGGGATTCCCGCAAAGCCCGGGTCAGGGCAATGGAGACAAGGGCCGTGACAACAGCCAGACCGATGGCGGCCAGCGTTGCCGTAATCCCCACGTCAAAGCGAAGGTGGGTAAATGCGATCTGATTTCCCTGAAGCAGCCGGCTGACCTGGGCGCCGGCCACGGAAGCCACGGCAATGGGGACAATATTGCGGGCGGACCACTCGCCCACGATAATCTCAATGGTAAACACCAGCCCGGCGATGGGGGCGTTGAAAATGGCCGCCAGCGCCCCCGCAGAACCGCACCCGACAAGGGCGATGCGCTGGCGCTCGTTTAGAGAAAAAAACTGGGCAACATTGGAGCCGATGGATGCCCCGCTCATGACCACGGGCGCTTCCGGGCCGGCCGAGCCGCCGCTGCCGATGGTCAGGCACGAGGAAATCAGCCGGGAAAAAGCCGAACGCAGCCGCATCAGACCGCCGTGGCGCGATACACTGTAGACCACCTCGGGCACGCCGTGGCCGGCGCCTTCCCGGACCACCTTTTCAAGAAACAGCGAGGACAGCATCGCCCCGATGCCCGGCAGCACAAACAGCCACCAGTGGGCGCGCAGACCGGACAAAGCCCCGGCCATGAAATGAAGTCCCGTATTCAGCGCCACTGCTGCCAGACCGCTGCATACGCCCACCAGGGCGCCGATGGCGATCAACAGCAGACGGTCGTCCATGCGGAACCACACCCACCTGGAAGGCGTCCGCCAGATTTTTGATCCTGAAAACAAAGCCAATGTTTATTGCCGGTATTTCAGTGATGTCGAAAACAACGGCACTGTTATTGGCCGTTGTCCAATTGCTGATCAAATTCTGCCATTTTGTTTTTAAGGGTTTCCGGCTCCGGCTTTTGGTCAAGAAGTGCCAAAAACGAAGCATCCCTGAGGCAAAATGACAGCCTGGACAGCAGGTGCAGATGCTGCCGGGCCGTGGTGGCCACCAGTACAAAAAGCACATGCACCGGCTTTTTGTCCACAGCCTTGAAATCAACCGGCTTTTCCAGAAAACAGGCCGCCATCTGGTCGGCAATCCCGCTGCTGTTAAGGGGGGTGCGGGGGTGGGGTACGGCAACACCGTTGCCGATGCCCGTGGACATCATCTGCTCTCTTGCCACCAGGCTGTCATAAAGCACCTGCCGGGCAGAGCCGGACCCGACTTGCTGCATGGCCGATACCGCCGAATCAATGATCTGTTCCACGGTATCACCGGCAATGTCATAATAGATCCCCCCCCGGTCAATGGCCTCTGAAAGGGTTTCCATCTTCGGATCCGGTTTTTCCTCCTGTTTTTCCCCTGGAAAACAAAACGACAGATTGTGGGTCCGGGCCCATTTTTTCAGCGCGGTGTCGGAAAAAACACAGGTGTCCCCGACTTTTTTCACCGGGATGCGTCCCTGGCGGATCCACCGTTCAATGGTGGTCACCGGCATTTGCAAACACCGCGCAAACTCGTTTAACTTCAGCTCCATTGCAAAATGGTCCTTTTTATCCATTCACCGGCGGAATATCAGCCCCGAAAGTCAAACCGGATGACGGACCATCACGGCCCAAACCCGCCCGCCTGAATTTGCAAATTTTATAAAGTACAACAAAAAACCTTTTATTTCAAGGATTTCATTCGTGCTACTCGGCATAGGTCTCCATCCACCATGCATCCCAGCTGCGGGTGGAAATGGCTTCGGCCAGATTTTTGCCAAGTTCGGTTTTTAGCCTTTTTCTCACCACCGGCAGCCATTTTTCCGGTGTTTTGCCGCCCACATCGGAAATGGATTTCAAATCCAGAATAAAGGCCAGCTGATCCGCATCATGGGCAAGCTGGGCCTCACGGCTCTGCTGGCCGTTGAACTCGGCCAGCAGTTCGGCAATGTCATTTTCAAAGGGCAGGTTTTCCACCACATCGGCAATGGCCCGATCCTCGTCTGCTGTGACGTATTTTTTCTGCACGTAATTCAAATCCCCGATGCGGGCTTCGGGAAGATCATGGAGCAGGCACATGGACACCAGTCGGTGACCGTCGACTTCCGGCTCCATCCGGGACATGACAAATGCAATAAACGCAGCGGTAAAGGAATGCTCCGCAACAGACTCCCGGCCTGCACCCAGAAACGCAAAACCGGTCCGGGGAATATTTTTTAAAATTTTGGCTTCAAACAACAAATCCGCGATGGCTTTCATTTCAACCCCTGCTTTGGTAAATCTTTCAGATCAAATGCAACCATGCGCCAACAGCCCAGGCGCCAATGACAACCACCACGCACAGGACAAGGCAGACACCCTGGCCCAGTGGGCCGATGGCTTTATGGGCCCTGGCATATCCGATTCCGATAAATATGCCAACAAAAAATCCAAACAAGTGTGCGGCCAGATCCACGTGCTCGCCTGCGCCCAGAAACCCCAGCAGAGCCAGACCGCAGGCCAGGGGCAGCCAGGCGCCCGCCTTTTTACCGGGTACACCGCGCCGGCGCAGAAACTGATATCCCGACAAAATACCGATGGCGCCGAACACAGCCGTGGATGCGCCGATGGATACGTGACCGGATTCATGCATCACGGCATTGACCATATTGCCACCGGCGCCGGCGGCCAGAATCATGAGCATACCCGCCCCCCATCCGGCCACGTGGCAGACCGCCGTGGCAAAAACCGCCAGCCCGGCCATATTGCCCAGCAGATGCACGGCATCGGCATGCAGCATCAGGGCGGTCACGATACGGTAAAACTCGCCGTCCATGATTTTCCATGCAGAGGCACCGAAGTCGTTCCAAACCGCATGGATATCAGCTGTGCGCAAGACAGCCGCATACACCGCCGCCAAAAGCGATGCTGTCCAAATGCCCGCATATCCATGGTCCTGCTCCGGCAGCAAGTTGGGATCAACAACATCAGACGGCCGGTTTTCCCGGAAATAACTGTCCACGGCATGGCGGGCGCGGGAAAAATCGCGTGCGGCCACCCATATACCCCACCCTTTGCTGTCTTTGCGCACCCGAAACGGAATCCCGGAAGCCTTCAGGATCAATCCGCACAGATCCGCACTATCAGCGGACATGTTATCATAAAGCTCTATCATGGGTGGTTAAATCCGTTTTCCACGGGTTGACAAATCCAAAACAAGCATCATTATATGGAAAAACCAATCATACGGCACAAAGCCTTCCTTTTGTGGAATTCGGTTTACAAGCCATTTTACAACAACACAACATAAAACAGGAGTCGGACCATGACACCAAAAGCCGAAACCTATGAATTTCAAACCGAAGTCAAGCAGCTGCTCAACATTATCATCAATTCCCTGTATTCCAACAAGGAGATTTTTCTCAGGGAACTGATTTCAAACGCCTCAGACGCCATTGACAAGGCCAGTTTCCAGGCCCAGACCGATCCGGACATTCTTGGCGATGACACGGAAATGAAAATCAAGCTGGTGGCCGACAAGGAAAACCAAACCCTGACGGTATCGGACAACGGCATCGGCATGACAAAAGACGAGGTCAAGGAGAACCTGGGAACCATTGCCAGAAGCGGCACTGCGGCCTTTCTGGAGGCCCTGGAAAAATCCAAGCAGGAAGACGCCCTGACCCCTGAACTCATCGGCCAGTTCGGCGTTGGCTTTTACAGCGCATTTATCGTGGCCGACAAGGTCACGGTCATCACCCGGGCAGCCGGTGAGCAGAGCGCAATCCATTGGGAATCGGCCGGCGATGGATCCTATACCATCGAAGAAACCGACAAGCCGAACCGGGGCACGGACGTGATCCTTTCTCTTTCCCCAAAGGTCGCCGAAGAAGAGGATTTCACCGAGGAATGGACCATCCGGCGCATTGTCAAGCGCCACTCGGATTTTGTGCGCTACCCCGTGGTCATGGACGTGGAGCGCGAGGAGCCCGAAACCGACGCAGATGGCAATCCCGTCGAAGGCGGGGAGAAGAAAAAGGTGGTCCGGGAGGAAACCCTGAACTCCATGAAGGCCATCTGGGCCAAGAACAAAAACGAAATCACCGATGAGGAATACAACGACTTTTATTCCCATATCTGCCATGACTGGAACCCGCCCCTGGATCGCATGCACATCAAGCTCGAGGGAATGACCGAATACACCGCCCTGCTCTATATCCCGGCCAGCGCACCCTTTGACCTGTTTTCCCCGGAACGCCAGCACGGAGTCCAGCTCTACAGCCGGCGGGTTTTTATCATGGAAAACTGCCGGGAGCTGCTGCCCGAATACCTGCGGTTTATCCGGGGGGTGGTGGACGCCCCGGACCTGAATTTAAACATCAGCCGGGAACTGCTCCAGCAGGATGCCCTGGTGCGCAACATCCGCAAAAACCTGGTCAAAAAGATCCTTGAAAAACTTGAAAACATGGATGAAGACACCTTTGAAAAATTCTACAATGAATTCGGTGCGGTGTTAAAAGAAGGGGTTTATTCGGATTTTGAAAACCGAGACCGGCTCACAAAGCTGATCCGTTACAAGACCACCAAATCCGAGGACAAATGGCGGTCTCTGACCGAGTATGTCAATGACATGCAACCCGACCAGAAGCACATTTATTACATCACCGGCGACAACTTAAGCGCCATGCTAAACAGCCCGCATCTGGAAGCGCTCAAGGAAAAGGACTACGAAGTCCTGCTCATGACCGATCCGGTGGATGAATTCGTTGTGCAGACACTGACGGAATTTGAGGGCAAAACCCTGCAAAGCGCGGAAAAAGGCGATCTGGACCTGGATGAAACCGATGAAAAACAATCCGAAACCTACACGGATCTGTTTAACAAAATCCAGGGCCATCTGGATGAAAAGGTCAAGTCGGTAAAGGCCTCCTCACACCTGAAAAACTCGGTTTCCTGTCTTTCCGGGGATGCCTATGACATGAGTGCATACATGGAAAAGCTGCTCAAGGCCTCGGGCCAGAGCGTACCCCAGTCCAAACGGATACTGGAATTAAATACCGGCCATCCGGTCATGGAAAAAATCCGGCAGATCCATGAAAGCAGCCCGGATGACGAATCGCTGAAGGATTACAGTCATCTGCTCTATGATCTGGCGGTCATTGCCGAAGGCGGCAAGGTGGAAAACCCGTCGCGGTTCAACAAAATGGTGGGCGATCTCATGGCCGGGGCCATCGGCTCCAAAGCCGCATAAACTTCAATTTCGGATCAAAACCTTATCTGGATTCCTGCTCCGGGCCGGTGCTGATTTTTTTGAGGTTGGCCAGCTGTCTTTCAGCGGTCTCAATGGCGCTGCGGCCGGCCCGGTGCATGGGATCAAACACAAGAATTTTTTCCCATATTTCAATGGCGTCTTCGAGGCGTTCCCGCCGGTAGGCTGAAAGCCCTTCTTCCATGAGCTGCCGGGCACATTGGGCGATACGGCCGTCAAGCTGAGCCGGGGTTAAACGGATTTTCGAGGCAAGGTCCGGATCTTGCGGGTAATGCTTTTGTGCCGCTCGAAACAACCGGCCTGCCTTTGCCGGCCGGTCCTGCTCCAGCCTGGATTCGGCCTCTCGTATGGCCTGATTGACCGCCCGGACATAAACAGATGACACGCTCTGATCACAGGCCCCCTGACCAACATTTTCTCCC
>JAGTVF010000295.1 GCA_018224315.1 Desulfobacterales bacterium
CATCCACATGGCTTGGTTCAATCCAGGCCAGCGCCCGGCCTTTGGCCAGGGTGTCGCCGCGCTGGACACAGATGCGACGGATCACCCCGCTGATACCGGCTTCGATGGCGTGCTGCATTTTCATGGCCTCAATGACGGCCACCACCTGTTTTTCATGCATGCGCTGGCCTTCTGCCGCCTCGAGTTTCACCACCGTGCCGGGCATGGGCGCCCGGCAGGGCTCGGTGTTTTCCGGGGCGTCACCGGTATCATCTGCAGGGCCATAGGCCTTAGCCGCACTCCGGCTGCCTTCGGAAGCCTCAAAATAAAGCGTCCGGTGGCCGCCGGCTGCCGATCCGGCCAATTGCTCCAGATGCTCCTGCACAAACCGGGTGGTCACATTGTTTTCCACAACATCCGGGTGCCGGACCAGGTTTTGAAGCAGGACGGTATTGGTGGCCACCCCATCGATGCGAAACTCGCACAGGGCCCGGTAGGCCTTTGCCAGCACATCGGCATACACGGGGGAGCGGCTGTGGCAGATCAACTTGGCCAGCAGGGAGTCAAAGTTGGAATTGATTTCATAGCCGGCATATCCAAAGGTATCCACCCTGACTCCGGGGCCCAGGGGCGGCTCAAATACCCGCAGGGTACCGGCAGAAGCCGATATATCCCCGTTTTCCGCAATTTCTTCCATATTGATGCGCAATTGCACGGCATGGCCCGCAGGCGCGCTGATCTGCGCCTGCTCCAGCCCCAGATCCGGCAGGCTCCGGCCGCGGGCAATTTCAACCTGGGCGCGCACCAGGTCAACACCGGTGACCTCCTCGGTAACCGTATGCTCCACCTGAAGCCGGGGATTGACCTCAAGGAAATAAAAGCACCCGGAGTTGTCTGTTTGCCCCGCATCCACCAGAAACTCGAAAGTACCCAGACTCCTGTAATCAACGCTTTGGGCCAGCCGCACGGCCGCATCTGTCAGGCGGGTTCGCAGGCAGTCGTCCAGACCCGGGGCGGGTGCGATTTCCACAAGCTTCTGGTTGCGGCGCTGCAGGGTGCATTCCCGCTCCCACAAATGCGAAACCCCGCCCCGGCCGTCGCCGATGACCTGAACCTCGATATGCCGGGCATCGGCAATCAGCTTTTCCACGTACACATCCCCGCAGCCAAAGGCCGCTGCTGCCTCGGAACAGCACAGGTCAAATGCCGCATCCAGATCTTCCAGGCTGTATGCCGCCCGCATGCCACGACCCCCGCCTCCGGACAGGGCCTTGATCATCACGGCCGCACCGTCTCCCAGGGACCGGAAAAACTGCCTGGCCTCATCTTTGGTGACCGGTCCGTGTGTGGCCGGCAGCAGGGCAATATCGCATTTTTGCGCCTGCTGCCGGGCCAGGGCCTTGTTGCCGAACAATTCCAGGCTTTCGGGCGTGGGGCCGATAAAGGCGATGCCGGCCTTTTGGCATTTTTCTGCAAACTGCGCGTTTTCCGAAAGAAAGCCGTATCCCGGGGCAATGGCCATGCACTCGTTGTCCACGGCCGCTGCAATGATCTGATCTCCGTCCAGATAAGCCGCGGCCCCCAATCCCTGCAGGGCCACGCTGTGATCCGCAAACCGGGTGTGCAGGCATTTCTGGTCATCTTCTGAAAAAACCGCCACAGTTCCCAGGCCCAGCTCTGCTGCCGCACGAATGATGCGCACGGCAATCTCGCCCCTGTTGGCCACCAGTATCTTTTCCATGTTTTTCTTTCCGTATTTGATCCAGATTAAAATTTGAAGGCCTAACCCAATCCCGGCGGCCTGTCAATTCTCAACTCCGGCTCTCAATGCCGGGGCCGGGCCGGAAAAAACGGCATATAATCATTGCATTTATCCACCGAACCGATATTTTTGGAAACCGGCACATACATGCCGAATCATTTTTTCCGGGTACCGGTGCATGCAGAAATACATTCTTTTTACGGTCTTATCCGCCATATTCATTGTTTTTGTGGGCATGGGCATCATTGTGCCCGTTTTGCCCATATATGCGGCCGAACTCGGGGCCACCGGGTTTGCCCTGGGGGTGATCGTGGCGGCGTTTGCCTTAAGCGGCGGCCTGCTGCAGCCCTTTGTGGGCAGCTTCTCGGACCGGCACGGCAAAAAGGGGTTTCTGATCACCGGGCTTTTGATATTCGGCCTTACCGGCTACACCTACACCCTGGCCGCATCCGTGGGACACATGGTGTTGATCCGCACCCTGCACGGGGCCGGATCGGCCATGATCGTTCCCATTGCCATGGCCTACATGACCGAAGTTTCCGCCGGCAAAAACGTGGGCCGCTATATGGGCATGCTCAATATCGCCATTTTTTCCGGAATCGGGGCCGGGCCGGTGCTGGGCGGTTTTTTCCTGGACCTGTGGGGCAGAAATTCGGCCTTTTACACCATGGCCCTGCTCAGTTTTCTGGCCGCCGCCCTGGTGGCGTTTGTCCTTCCCGGCCGCGACCCCCTGACCATACAGGAAAAACAGGACTCCATGCTTTCGGTGTTTGCCCGCATGCTCCACCACCGCAAAGTCATGGGCATCCTTCTGGCCAGAATGGCCACCATGATCATTATGGTCCCCACCTTCGCATTTCTGCCGCTTCTCATGACCCGGCACATGACGGCCAGCGGCACGGAAATCGGCATGGTCATTGCCAGCCGCACCATTGTCAATGCCCTATTTCAAATGCCCTTTGGCAGCCTGGCCGACCGGTGCAACAAAAACCGCCTCCTGCTTTTGGGCAGCACCATCATCAGCATCGGCATTTTTTCTGTGCCGTTTGCTGTCAGCTTTGCCCCGCTTTTGCTTTTGTTCGCGCTTATCGGCCTGGGCGAGGCTGTTTCATGGCCGGCCATGGGGGCCCTGGCGGCAGAAGAAGGCCATCTCTACGGGCAGGGCGCCATGATGGGAGTGTTTAACACCGCCATGAACACCGGGATTTTTGTGGGGGCCATGGGCGTGGGCGCTCTGGTGGATGTGCTGGGCATTGCCTGGGCGTTTTACATTGTGGCGGGGTTTTTGCTTGCCAGCGCAATGATTGCCGCGGCCATGATCCGCCCCCGGAAAAACACCTGCGCTGCTAAAGGCGATAAATGGTAGGCCTTTCATCCATGTCAATGTCAATGCCGACAATATCGCCGGTTTTAAAGCCCAGCCGCTTCAGCTCGGAGACGATCTGATCCTGTTTTTCGTATTTCCAGTACACAAACCACACGGGATTGCGCACGGTGTCAATGCCGTAGGCATCATGGGTGCACAGGTTTAAACGAATTCTGTCCTTGGCAATAATGGTGTCGGCCTCGGAGAGAAAATAATCGATTTTGTACTGGTTTTCATACAGGGCCCGGCTCAGCTGTTTTTGCAGCTCAGGGATGTCATCGAGATAATGATTGGCAATCTGGAAAAGATCATCCGGGATCTTGATGGAAAAGCCCAGAACCCCGAATCGTTCATGCTTTAAGGCAAAATCCCGCAATTCGGCCTCGTAATCGCAGATGAGCTGCAAAATATCGTCGATGGTGCAGGGCACATCCCCCCACCCGTGCACCAGGTCCTCACACCGGTTGATGATGTCGAGATAAAAGGATTGGTTGTCCATGACATAAATCATCCGCTCCCGGTAATTGCGCCTTTTCCGGATTCTGCGAATCCCGTCGAGATCCACAGAGCGCCCGGCGATATCCTGATCCAGAAGCTCCACCTTGGAGATGTCTTTTGCCTGGACCACGTGAATATCCTTGATTTTTGAAACAATGTATTCAATCTCGCAGGGAAAGCCCAGTTTGTCCTGGATTTGCTCGGAAACGCGCAGCAGGGTCATGTCATGGGGGGTTTCGGTAATATAGGACTCGCACTGGATTTTGTGTGTAAATTCGTTGGTATAGCCAAATTCCCAGTGCTTTGCGATCCGTTTGGCCATCACCTTCACACCTTCGATAAACGGCATGACAATGATGCCCATTTCCTCCGGATCGATCTCCGGGGCGTTGTTGAATTTCTGCTGCCGGGCAATGTTTAGTTTCTTGGCAGTTTTTGCAAGGGTGATGATGCGGTTTCTTGCATAGCATATCCCGGCAATATCGGCATTGACCTCCAGGGAATCAAAAGTCCCGCTTTTAAACCGGGACTCCAGAGGGTGGGCCGAGCGCACAATCACCTTGTAGCTCTGGCAGGATTTTTTCAGAAAATCGGCCAGTGCGTCAAAGTTTTCATTCTCAAAATCCTCGGCTGTGAGATAAATAAAATCCGGAACCTCAAATCCGGATTTTTTCAAAATTTCCAGAAGCCTTATTTTTTCAGGCAGGGCTTGTTCCATTGGTTTATCCTCAATTGCCCGGCGATTCGGCCAGGTCTTGTTCAATAATATAGGTTTCCAGGTCATCCGGATTGATCCAATCTTCCGGGATGGCCTTGTTGCGCACGGAGATGCCGGCCGAGTGCACGGATTCGGGATCACCGGTGACAAGGGGATGCCAGGGGGCCAGATCCCAACCTTTTAACAGCATCCGGTAAGCGCAGGTTTGCGGCAGCCAGGTCATCTCACAAATGTTTTCGGGCGTGAGGCAAAGACAGTCTTTTCTGGCGGTTTTTCTGCCGTCATAGGCCGTACACCGGCATTGGGAAATATCGAGAAACCGGCAGGCCACGCTGGTATATGCAATCTCGCCGGTATCAACGTCTTCCAGCTTGTGCAGGCAGCACCGGCCGCACCCGTCGCAAAGCGCCTCCCACTCCGCAAAGCACATTTCCGACAATGTTTTATACTGCCAGAAATTTTTGTTCATAAAAACCTCTTTGATAATCAGGCTGGGATCACTTCAGGCGCAGTGCCTTTTCCGGACAGATTTCCTGGCAGCAGAAACAGGTGATGCAGGTTTCGGCGTCCACATGGGGCAAATCGTCATCTCCCATTTCAAGAGCCCCCACAGGGCACTGGTCCACACATGTGCCGCATGCTGTACACCATTGGGAGGCTTGCGGCAGCAACTGCGCACGCTGACTCATGAACTCCTGGATGGATGGATTGCCCACAATGGCATCCCCGCCCAAAGGCGGCAGCACAAAGCCTTCAATCGGCTCAAGCTCGCCGATGACCTCGATGGTCTTTGGGTTATAATCGCCCAGTCCGTCCTGCCGGGCTTTGCGGAAAAAAGCAAGCCGTTGGGGATCAACCCCCATCATCTGTGCTATCACCGCATCCAGGGCCACGGCGTTATCCGATGCCAGGACTTTGCCAATTTCCCGGATATCCGGTGAGGCCGGGCCGTTTCCCTCCATTCCGAGCACTGCATCCACAATAAACAAATCCGGCACCCGCAGCTGAAACACGTCCACCACCAAACCGTGGAACCGCTCCGGGCTGCCGGCGGCCTTGTGGAGTTTGGCCTTCTGGGCGCCGGGCAGGATGCCATAGCTGTTTTTAATGGCCCCGGTGATCACGGTCAGGCCGTGGGTTTTAAACTTGGGGAGGCTGATGATCACATCGGCGTCCATAACGGCCCGGGAAACGCTCACAGATGGCATGAATTCGGGATTGAACGCCATTTTTACCGAATCGGTGCCGATGTTTTGGTAATAGCCCTTTGCCGCCTCCATGAGCCCGGTTTCTTCAAAAGTTTTCTCGTTGGCTCCGTAATTGAACAAACCCGGATTGTCGCCCACAATGATTTGAGCAGGCCCCTGGCTTTCCACGCAGTCGACAACCGCCCGGACAAGGGCCGGATGGGTGGCAATGGCCTCGTCCGGCTTTGCGGAACGAAGGACATTGGGCTTTATCAGCACCCGCTTGCCGGACAAAGCCCGGGGGAAATGGTCAAAGGCCAGATCCACAGCACTGCGGATATTTTCATAAGTTGCCGGATGAATCAGCACCCTGTTCATCACCACGCCTCCTGTAACCACATCGTATTGTTTTTGCTTTTGATCATATGGCCGAATATATTCCAAATCCGCCCGTGTGTCAAAACAGGATTGCACAGCCTCCTGTCCAACCCATACCCGTGGTTGCATTTTTACCCGATCAGGCGTAAGGTGTGCCGGGACAATCAAAAACCTGAATCATTTCTGAATAATTGATGACCCCAATGCCCGATCCCTGGATTGCACTGATTTATCCGCCCGTGGCCAAGCCGGCCGAGCCGCCGGCCGGTATTGCCCGCCTGGCCGGAGCCCTGCGCGCGGGCGGGGTGGGCTGCAGGGTCATTGACGCCAATATCAACGGGCTATATCATCTGCTCCAAACGGTTTTGCCGCAAAACGACACCTGGTCTGCAAGGGCCTTCAAACACCGCGACAGCCATCTTAATACCCTCCGGGACCCGGCGGTTTACGCCCGGCCGGATGCATACAGCCGCGCCCTGGCAGATCTGGGGCGGCTGCTGCACAATGCGGGTCAAAGCACGGGCGCACACCCGGGGCTGGCAGATTTCACCCACGCCCGGTTGAGTCCCGTAAACAGCGCAGATTTGCGCAAAGCTGCCCAAAGGCCCTACGACAACCCATTTCATGATTACTTCCAATACCGCCTGGCAGCAGAAGTGCTGGAATCCGGCGTCCGTGTGGCCGGCATTTCCATTAACTATTTATCCCAGGCCCTGTGCGGGTTTGCCCTGATCGGTGTGCTCAGGCAACAGCGCCCGGATCTCAGCATTGTCCTGGGCGGCGGCCTGATCACCTCCTGGATGCAAAAGCCGGATTGGGAAAACCCCTTTGAGGACCTCGTGGATGCCGTGATTTGCGGGCCCGGGGAAAAGGTGCTGCTGGAAATGGCCGGATGCAGAAACGCGGGCAAGTTGCCGGCGCCTTTGCCCGATTACACGGATCTGGCCGCCAACGCCTATTTGAGCCCCGGCTTTGTGCTTCCCTACAGCGCCTCAGACGGCTGCTGGTGGAAAAAATGCGCATTTTGCCCGGAAAAGGCTGAAAAAAGACCCTTTCGCCCGGTTGCCCGCAGCACGGCAGCAGCCCAGCTCCGGCACCTGAGCCGGCAATTTCAGCCGCGCCTGATTCATCTGCTCGACAATGCCATTTCTCCGGCATTGCTGGCACAAATGGCCCAAACTCCGCCCGGGGCTCCGTGGTACGGATTTGTGCGCATGGGCCCGCCCCTGGATGATCCCGGCTTCTGCTGCCGCCTGGCCGCCTCGGGCTGCATCATGCTCAAACTCGGGCTTGAATCCGGCAGCCAGGCAGTGCTGGACCGCATGGAAAAGGGCATTGATTTGAAAACCGCATCTAGTGTACTCAAAAACCTTCATGAAGCCGGCATTGGGGCCTATGTGTACCTGCTGTTTGGCACACCCGCGGAAACCGAAGCAGAGGCTTGCCAGACACTGGATTTTACCGCCGCCCACAGCGGCTTTATTGATTTTCTCAACCTGGCCGTATTTAATCTGCCCGCACACAGCCCCGAGGCCGAAACCCTGAAATCCAGAAATTTTTATGAAGGCGACCTGTCCCTGTACCGGGATTTTGTTCACCCCTTTGGCTGGCAGCGGACAGAGGTGCGCCGGTTTCTGGAAAAGCATTTTAAAAAACATCCCGCCATCCAGCCCATTGTCCGCAGGGATCCGCCGGTATTTGGTTCCGGCCATGCCGCCTTTTTCATCCAGGCCTTGCCGCAACAGGAAAAGACGCAGCCGTTGTCCTGTTGATTTTATCTTTTTGCAACGATATATTTGTTTATATATCATGTGCCAACATCCATTTCCAATCAAACCGGGAACCATTCATGACCGCCAATCGCAAAAACTGCTCCATTGAACATCTTTACGCGGTGTTAAACTCCACCCACAACGGGATTATTGCCGTGGACAATCGCGGCATCATCACCCTGTTTAACCAAGGGGCGGAAAAAATCCTGGGATTTTCCACCCAGGAAGCCCTGGGAAAAAAGGTCGATGCCCTGTTTAATGTGCCCTCGCTTCTCACCACCCTGCATTCGGGCCGCCCGGATATAGGCCGCAACGTGGTGATCAACGGCAAAAGCATTTATTCCAACCGCTCGCCGGTTTACCGGGACGGCAAACAGGTGGGGGCTGTGGCCATATTCCAGGATACCACCGATATTGAAAAGCTGAGTCAGGAACTCGCGGCTGCAAAAGATTCCGTGGAAATACTGGAAACGATTCTGGAAACCACCTATGACGGCATCGTGGTTGTGGACAAAAACGGCATTATCACCCGCTTTAACAAGGCATACCAAAGCTTTCTGGGAATTGATGAAAAAGATTCCCTGGGACGGGCCGTGGACGATGTGATCGAAAACACGCGAATGCATATTGTGGTGAAAACCGGCAAGCCCGAAATCGGTGAGACCCAGAAAATCCAGGGCCATGAAATGGTGGTCATGCGAATTCCCATCTACAAAAACGGCGAGGTCGTCGGCGCCGTGGGAAAAGTGCTGTTCCGGGATGTCAAGGAAATCCGCTCCATGGTGGAAAAACTGGACCTGGCCACAAAGGAGCTGAAGTACTACAAAGGCGAGGTCATGCGTTTGAAGGGAAGCCGGTACAATTTCAAAAACGTCGTCGGCCGCTCTGAAAAAATCCTTCAGGCCAAGAAAATGGCCAAAACCGCCGCATCCGGGAGCTCCAACGTGCTGATCCGGGGAGAGAGCGGCACCGGCAAGGAGCTTTTCGCCCACGCCATCCACGATTTAAGCCTGCGGCGCTACGGCGCATTCATACGGGTCAACTGCGCGGCCATCCCGGCGGGGCTTCTGGAATCCGAACTGTTCGGCTACGAGGGAGGCGCGTTTACAGACGCAAAAAAAGGAGGAAAGCCCGGAAAATTTGAAATGGCCCAGGGCGGCACCCTTTTTCTGGATGAAATCGGCGATATGCCCACGGAAATGCAGGCCAAGCTTTTGCGGGTACTCCAGGAAAAGGAAATCGAGCGCCTGGGCGGCGAGCGCGTCATCCGCCTGGATATCCGCCTGATCGCCGCCACCAACCGGGATCTTGAAGAGCTGGTGAGAAAAGAGGCGTTCCGCCAGGACCTGTATTACCGGCTCAACGTGCTGAAAATCGAAATCCCGCCCCTGCGCGAAATCCGAGAAGACATTGAACTGCTCTGCGAACGGATGCTTCAGGAAGTCAACGAGGAGCTCGGAACCGCAGTTGAAGGAGTCGCCCCTGACGTAATCGAAATTTTGCACGCCTATGACTGGCCGGGCAACATTCGGGAGCTCAAAAATGTCATGGAACGCGCCGTGGCGGTCAACACGAACCGGGAGCCAGTGATCCGGAAACACCACCTGCCCATTTATCTTCTGGAAATGGACCCGGAGCAAAGCTCAGGGCCTCTGCCGGCCGACGAACAGGAA
>JAGTVF010000296.1 GCA_018224315.1 Desulfobacterales bacterium
CAACAAAAAATGTCCGGTATTTACCATAAACAGAACCTTGCCACTTAAACAGACAAGCCGATCATGCCTGATATCAATATGGACAGCGAAGCAGAATTTTTTCAGCAGGAAACAGAATCCACGGAAGGACTGGCTATTGTCTCAAAAGACCACAAAATCCTGTATTGCAACCACAGGTTTGCCGCCCTGGCCGACAGTGCATCCAAAGAAACAATCGGCACGCCAATAACCGATGTTGTTGCAAAAAATGAACAGGAACGCCTGATGGCGCTGCTTGGCCAGGCCCATCGGCACGAGCAGGTTTCTGGCGAGTTTTACTTTAAGCCCGGAAACGGCCATAAAATTTTGTGCCGTGCGTCTATGCACAGTCTCAACATCAACGATATGAAAGCCGTTTGCATGGTGGTCCAGCACCACGCTGCACCTGGAAACGGGGATGGGCCGGAACCGGTCGATACCCCAGCAGAAAAGGCGATTAAAGGGCCAACCGATTCGCAAATAGAAGTCATGCTTGTCGATGATCATGCCGTAATGCGCCAGGGCCTTTCCGTGCTTTTGTCCAACTACGATGACATCAGCGTCACGGGCGAGGCTGCGGATGGACAAGAAGCAGTGGAACTGGCCCGGGAACTCAACCCGGATGTGATCCTCATGGACATCAGCATGCCGGAGATGAGCGGAATTGAGGCCACACGCATCATCAAAGCCGAAATGCCCCATATCCGGATCATCGGGCTGTCCATATTTGACGCCTCGGATCAGGCCGAAGCCATCAGGCAGGCCGGGGCCGGCCAGTACCTGAAAAAAAACGGGGACAAGCACGAGCTGCTGAGCACCATCCGAAACCATTCAGTTAACGCTTGCTGACACAAACTCGACAAAGGCCTCGGCAAGCTCGGGATCAAACTGTTTTCCCGCATGCCGCTTCAGCTCTTCCACCGCTTCCTGCCGGGTAAAAATCCGATCATAGGACCGATGGTGGGTAATGGTGTCAAATGTGTCAACAACTGCAAACACCCTTGAAAGAAAGGGAATCTCCTTTCCCTTCAGCCCCCTGGGATAGCCACTGCCGTCCCACCATTCCCGCTGGCTTAAAATGGCTTCAGCGATTCTGGCGGTTTCACCAAAGGTATTGGTGATCCGATAGCCCGCTTCGGCATGGCGCTTGACCTGCTCCCATTCGCTACTGGTAAGATGCCCGCATTTGCCCAAAACGTCATCTGGCACAACGGCTTTGCCAATGTCATGAAGCCGGATAAACAAAGCCAGATCCTCCATCTGGCTGTCTGAAAAATCCAGTTTTTTTGCAAACATTTGGGCCAGCTCAGAGGTGCGCTCCACATGACGGTCCAGATCCGGACATTTGATTTGCAGCCGGCGCATCAAAGAGGACAGGACAAGCTCCTGGTTTTTCCGGCTTTCGGCCAGCTTGTTTTCATACATCTGCTCTTCGGCCTGCCGGATAACCATGTAGATATTATCGGCTTCCCGGCTTTTTTCCGCAAAACCCAGTGCGATGCTCGGTGCAACCGCTCTTCCATTGCTTAACTCGGCCTGCCTTTTGATCCGGGCGCAAATCCTGCCGGCAATGGCCGCAGAGGTGGCCGGCAGGATGACGGCAAATTCATCACCGCCCCACCGGGCAATCACGTCCTCATTTCTGCAGGTTTTTCTCAATATTTCCGCAATTTTCTGCAGAAGCCGGTCGCCTTCCTCGTGGCCGAATGTGTCATTGACCAGCTTGAGATTGTTTAAATCCCCGATGATAAGACTCACCGGAAGGCTCCGGCCCGTATCCAGCCGGTTGATCTCTTCTTCAAAATAGGCGCGGTTATACAGGCCGGTAACGCTGTCGTGAAAACTCACATACCGGATATGCTCTTCTGCCTTTTTGCGCTCGGTAATGTCTCTGGCAACCATCATCACACTGCGCACCCGCCCGTCCGTATCAAACTCGGGAATCAGCCGTCCCCAGAAATACCGCTGCTCAAACAAGCCCCGGAAGCCAAACTCCGTATTGATTTCCCTTCCGGTGCTCATGGCTTTGCCCGCTTCTTGTTCCAAAAGGGCGCAATAGGCCTCGGGCATTTCCAGTTCCCTGCACGTCCGGCCGATACATCGCTGCCTGGCGATTCCTGTCATGCGCTCATAAGCGGCATTGACAAATTGATACCGCATTTGGGGATCCACGCGAACGATGACATCCGGGGAATTTTCCGCCAGTGTGCGAAACTCAAACTCCCTGCGCCGCAGGGCAGCCTCCATGTCCTTGCTTTTTGTAATATCCCGGAAACTGGTCACTGCATGGGTGATTTGCCCATTGTCATCCAATACAGGAGCGGCGATCATTGAAACCACGGACTGCGAACCATCGGGCCGGGCCATCATCCATTCCTCGTTCATGACCACCTCCCCGTTTTTCAGCGCCCGCCAGGAAGGGGTTTGCTCAAGGGCAACAGGCATTTTGCTGCCGTTTCCCAATACTGCATAATGCTGCATTCGTTTTTCAAGGCTCGTTGCGTGAAGCTCTTTCCTGGATATTCCGATAAAATTTTCATAATAATGGCTCACCAGCCGCAACTTGCCGTCCGGAGCTTCAATTACGGCAATGCCTTCGGGTATGCTCATGAGTATGGCCTCAAGAATCCGGCGCCGCTCCTCGGCCTTTTCCCTGGCCGCTCTTGCCCCATCCCGGGATTTGCGCAGCTTGTTTTCGGCCTGTTTTAAAGGCTCGATATTGCGCCATGCGGCCACACCCCGGATGATCTCTCCATTTGCATCCCGCACCGGCGCGGTGTTGACCAGAACCGTTATTGTCTGGCCCTCCTTGTTGGTCAGCCGGTAATATTCACTGACCACCACCTCTCCCTTTTTGATGGAACGCCAGATGGGCATCTGCTCAAAGGCAACCGCGGTTCCATCCATATTTTCGATATTGAGGTATTGGGAATATTGCTGGAGTGAAATATTTTTAAAGTCATCCTGGTCCTTTCCCGCAAACTCGGCCAAATATCGGCTAACCATCAGCAACTGCTCGGTTTGGGCATCCACCAGCAAGAAACCTTCGGGCACGTTATTGATGACCGCTTCGATGATACGCCGTTCGGATTCAGCCTCCCGAACACGCTGCTGGGCGGTATTGAGAGAGGCGAGCATCATCTCCTCGGTTTCCTTTCGCCCGGTGATATCGCGCATCACCCCGATACGGTAAACCGGGCGGCCCTTTTTATCCCGGAGAACCCGGAAATAATCAGCCAGCCATCTGTAATCGCCGTCTTTGGCCTTAAACGCATATTCCAGAAGCCCGGCGGATTGGTCAGAATTCTGAATCAAGTCAAGCTTGCGCTCCACCTCCCGGATATGATCCGGGTGAATCCGGGCCAGAATGTCACCGGTGCCCATGGCACTGAATTCTTCGGGCAGATACCCGGTGATCTGCTCGATAACAGGGCTCACGTAATCATAGGCGTCGGTTTGAATATCCCGACGATAGGCGGCGTCCAGGGAATTTTCAAGAACGGTGCGGAATCGGCTTTCGCTTTCGGCAAGCTGTTTTTGCTTCTGTTTGAGGGCGTTCTGAGTTTGCTTGATTTCAGTGATGTCGTGGGCAAATATCATATAGGAAACCAGGTTTCCGGACCCGTCGCATTCCGGAACAATACTGGTGGCATACCACCGCCTGGCAAATTTCACCTCCAGATTCTGTGTTCGCCCCTTTTGCGCGGCGGCATCCATGGCTGCCTGAACGGATCGGAGCCATTTCCTGGAAACCTTCACCTGCCCGGCCATCTGACCGATCAGTTGATCTGCCGGAATCCCGGCCACTTGCGCATATTTTTCATTCACAAACGTATACCGCCGCTGCGCGTCAAGACGCGCCATCAGATCCGGATACCCTGCCACAAGTGCGCAAGCTTGATGACTCACTTTTGTTTTCCCCGTTTTTGCCGGCAATATATTCTCACTTGAACATCTAATATATTCCGTAAATGATAGATGCGCAAATCGAAAACGCTTCTGCCGGCACGGGCAGAGGATAAATTGAAAACAAACAAAACAGGGACATCCGGATGCTTCCGGGTGCCCCTGTTTTGTTTCAACATTCTCTGCTACCTGTTTTACGATGCGGTATCGGTGAGTTCATCCAGACGCCTGCGGATCATCTCCAGTTCGGATTGCAAAGCATCAGCTTGCTGCTTCAGACCCTGTTTTTCGGCTTCCGGATCGGCTGTGGCATAGGGCGCACCCTGTGTCCGGGCCGGAAGGCCCGTGGCGAAAAACCGGTTGCGCCACCCAAAACCGCCGGCGGAAAAACCCCGGCCAAAGCCGTGTCCACGGCCGAATCCAAAACCCGGACCACGGCCGGGCCCGGCATTGGCAAATCCAGGGGCAGCAAAACCTCTGCAATATCCGGCGCCGCGTCCGGTCATGGAGCCCATTCCCATGGGACCTGTTCGATCTCCTGCTGGCATAACCAAACACCTCCTTTCATTTTTTCAGATACCGGCCAGCCCGCTTGAGACTGTCCGGATTGTGTATTGATCAATTATATAAGCATCGGCCGTGCCAAACTTTTTTCCTGATTTCATAAAGCTACAATTTATTGTTTTTTATCTATTTTAGTTCAAATCAAGAAAAAATGGAGTTTTTATACATTGCGTATCTGCAATTCTTTTTTCCACGGCAACTGCAAAACAGAGACCCTAAGCCAAACCAACAGATAGCTTGACCGGACGCGGGCCAGGGGGGAAAATAAGAAAACCAATCTAAAAAAAGGCGAAGGACAAAAACGGCTGAAAGCAGCTACTTCTTCAGCTCCGCGATCATCTCCTCGACCTCGCCATAACCTTCCTTGTAAAATTTTTCCTCATCCGGATCCAGCTCCCGCAAAAGCCGCAGAAATTCACCGGCATGCTCTTTTTCCTCATCTGCGATGTCAAGGAGCACTTTTTTGGCCAGTTCGTTGTCCGTGCTTTCCGCTGTCTGCTGGTAGAGCTGAATGGCTTCGTATTCGGCTGCGATCATAAAGCGGATGGAGCGGATCAACTCCTGGGGGGTGAGATTTCGATCATTTTTCAACAGCGTGAAGGGATTACAGAATTCCGGCATGGCGTGTACCTCCTTTTTTGCAGTTCAACATGGCTTTTCACCTTTTTAAATAAATAAATCCCTTTTGCCTTTTTACAAGACATGCCGTATTTTTGCGGCAAGCTCCCGGATGGAAAAGGGCTTTTCAATAAAATGCAGGCCTTTTTCCAGGACCCCGTGATGCGCAATCACATTTGCAGTGTAGCCGGACATGTACAAAACTTTTATCTCCGGATACATGGACGCGATTTTTTCCGCCAGCTGCCGGCCGTTCATTTCCGGCATGACCACGTCTGTGATCAGCAGATGGATGGGAGCGTTGTGGTCCCGTGCCTGCGCCAATGCGTCGGCAGGAGCGTCTGCGGCCAGCACCTCATAACCCAGCCGCTGCAGCATAATCTGGCCCATTTGCATGATCCCGGGCTCGTCTTCAACCAGCAGAACGGTTTCGCCGCTGCCCAGGGGGATTTCCCCGGATGAATCCCGGGGCTGGACTTCGGCTTCACCAGTATGCCGGGGCAGATAGATCCTGAAAGTGGTGCCTTCTTCGGGCTCACTGTAAACATTGATAAAACCGTTGTTCTGCCTGACAATGCCGTAGACCGTGGCAAGGCCCAGGCCCGTGCCCTTGCTGACTTCCTTGGTGGTGAAAAAGGGTTCAAAAATGTTTTCCAGCATCTGTCTGTCCATGCCGGCGCCGTCATCGCTGACTGCCAGCAATACATAGTCACCCGGGAAAAAATCCGCGTGATCCCGGCAGTACTGCTCATCAATGCTCATGTTATGGGTCTCAATGGTGATATGACCCACCCCGGCGATGGCATCCCTGGCATTGACACACAGATTGGCCAGAATCTGATCAATCTGGGTGGGATCCATTTTCACCGGCCACAGCCCCGGGCCGGGCAGCCATGAAAGCTCAATGTCTTCTCCAATGAGCCGGCGCAGCATCTTTAACATACCTTCCACGTTTTTGTTTAAATCCAGAACAGCCGGGTCGATGGTCTGCTTTCTGGCAAAGGCCAGCAGCTGACGGGTGATGTCGTTGGATCTTTTTGCCGCATTTAAGATCTCGGTGAGATCCCCATGCAGGGGATCTGTTGTATCGACCTTGTCTAGGGCCAGCTCGGCGTAGCCGATGATCACACTTAGCATGTTGTTGTAATCATGGGCCACCCCACCGGCCAGGCGGCCCACGGACTCCATTTTCTGGGCCTGCTGGAGCTGTTGTTCAAGGGACTTTCGCTGCTGCTCAGAAATGCGGTGCTGCTGGTCCATCTCCAGCACAGCCAGACCATAGGCCAGATCATCGGCCATTTCCATAAAAAGGGCCTGTTCCTCGGCGTCCTGGCCGAGCCCGTGGGACAGGGCCACGGCAAGGTAACCAAACACTTTTTCCGCATGGACGAGCTGCACGCACATGACGTCTCTTTCAGCGCATTGATCGGCAATGGGACAATCCCCGCAGGTCTTGTCCTGGTCCCGAATCATCACGATCCGGTCCGCTTCCCCGGCCTGGCGGCAGCATTGCGGAAGCTGTCCGCTGGAAAGGATTTCCTGAAGGGGCAGAAAAAGCTCTCCCATTCCCGCTTCGGCCCAGAATGCGGGATATCGGCTGTCATCTGTGAGCACAATAAGTACGCTGGCATAGCCGCGGTTGTCCACCAGAAGCCGACAAGCCCCCCGGATCAGGGCTTCGGGGTCAGGCTCGCTGACAATGAGCTGATTTACATCGCGGATGGCCCGCAACACATTGTTTAAATGCTCGATGCGCTCCTGGGCGCGTTTGAAATCGGTAATATCCAGGCAATGGCCGATATAGCCGATAAACTGCCCGTTAAAATCATACCTGGGGCTGCCGTCATCCTGGATCCAGCGGTATTGTCCGTCATGGCGCCGGAGGCGGTAAATCATGGAAAACCGCTCATGCCGGTCAAAAGCCCTGTGAAATATCTCAATGCACCGATCCCGGTCCTCCGGGTGCACGCCCTGGATCCAGCCCTCGCCCTTTTCCTGGGACAGGCTGCGGCCGGTATATTCCAGCCAGGCCCGATTGAAATAATCGCACTGCTTGTCCCCATCCGCGGTCCAGATCAGGGCGGATCCGGAATCGGCCAGGTTGCGGAAATGCTGCTCGGTTTCCTGGAGTTCGGCGGTTTGCCGCGCCACCTGCCGGCGAAGCGACCAGCTCCAGGCCACGGCAGCCAACAGGATAAACAAAAGCGGGCCCAGCACCATTGCCGAATATTTGAGAATCTCGACCACGCCCGGGTCTTCTCCCGGATAAACCCCCATCCATTTTTCATAAATGCGCCGGTATTCCCCGCTTTCTTTAATCGCTTCAAGCCCTTCGCCCAGCTCGGCCAGCAGGGCGTGATGGCCGTTTTGCACGGCCATGGCGTATTCCGGGGACAAAAACGAATGCCGGCCTACCTCGAGATTTTCCCAGCCAAATTTCTCCATCCAGTACAGGGCGGTTCTTCTGGCCACCAGGGCGCAGTCATGCCTGCCCCGGGCCAGCTGACGAAGGGCGTCCTCCTGGGCATCCACCACGGTTATCCGATCTTCAAGGCCGTTTTCCCGGGCAAAATCGTGCATGATATCCCCGTCCTGGACAACAATGCGCATATCTTCCAGCTCATCCACCGAATCCGGGGCAGGCCCCTGGTTTTTGCGCACCACGGCCACATAATGATTCACCTTGTGAGGAGGCGTGAAATCAAAAACCCGGTCTCTTTCCGGGGAATAAAACATTCCCTGGATCACATCAATTTCACCGCGCTCCAAAGCCTGCCGGATCTCCCCCCAGGGAGCCAGCCGGATATGAATATCCAGGCCCACCTCCCGGGCCACAGCCCGGATCAGATCCACGTTGAAACCTGCGGGCCGGCCGTTTTCATCAAGAAACGCGTAAGGGGGATAATTGTGATCCCCGCCCACCAGGATCTGGCGGCCGGGCAGCTGCATGGCGGCAAACCATTTGGCATGAAGGCGCCGGAATGTGCCGTCTGCCATGAGCAAAGCCAGGCCCTCATTTAACAGGGCCAGGGTATCGCGATCGCCTTCCTTGACGGCAAAACAAAAATCCTGGCGGAATTCTTCCACGGGTTTGCTGACGATTTCCAGGCTGGAAAGTCCGGTTTCCTGCAAAAGGCGCAGGGCCACCAGGCGCTGGATAAACACGGCATCATATTGACCTTCGGACAGGCCGTAAAGGGCCTCTTCAAATGTGCTCGTGGTGCGGATGTCAATGCCGCGATCCTTGCGCCGCAGAAACTCCTCGGTATTATCGCCCTTCATCACCGCAACCCGGCGGTCCTCTAAATCTGAAAGATTCCAGACGCCGGTGGTGCCCTGGCGCACGACGATGGCGCCGTGAAGCGACATATAGGGGAAGGTGAAATCAAAGATGTCTTCGCGCTCCGGGGTGCGGCCCACAAGGGGCAGGGCCTGGATTTCGCCGTCTTCCAGCCAGCCCCGGACCTGCTGCCAGGGCCCGGTGCGAAAAACCACGTCCCGGCCCATTGCCGACAGGGCCGCGCGCATGAGCTCAACGGAAAACCCCTCTGCCCGGCCCTGGTCGTCCACAAAGCAAAATGGCGGGTAATCAATCTCTGATGCGGAAGGAACAGGGGTTTGCGACCGACCGGCAGCCGGGAGCGCAAGCAGGAATACGACCGGCAGAATCATTGTCCATAACAGCGCACTGCGGCAGGAACCGATCACGGCCTTTATTTGTAAACTTACAGCAGTCGGTACCTTTTTGATTATGCCCACAGCAAACAGCCTCTGTTTAGAGGTAAACCGGATCATGGCCTGTCCCTTACACCATAATCCGGCTGTATCCCGGCTTCAACCCAAAAAAAGGCGGATTTGTTCAAGAAAAACAAATCCGCCGGCAGGTTTTCACTAATTATGATCTAAACTGCGCGTTTCACCAGTTTTCCCCCAGAAGTTCGAAATGGGCCTGGGGATGGGCGCAGGCCGGGCACTCATCCACGGCCTCGGTGCCTTCGTGGAGGTATCCGCAATTGCGGCAGCGCCATGTGGTGGCAGAATCGCGCTTGAACACGCGGCCGGCTTCGATATTGGCCGCCAGGTCCAGATAGCGCTTTTCATGCTGTTTTTCAGCAACAGCAATGGATTCGAGTATCTCTGCGATATCACCGAATCCTTCCTCCCGGGCGGTTTTGGCAAAGCCGGGATACATATCGGTCCATTCATAATTCTCACCGCCTGCGGCTTCCTTCAGGTTCTCCAGGGTGGTGCCGATGACCCCTGCGGGAAAGGCGGCCGCGATTTCCACCTCACCGCCCTCCAGAAGCTTGAAAAGCCGCTTGGCATGCTCTTTTTCCTGGTTGGCGGTTTCCTCGAAAATATCTGCGATCTGAACATATCCGTCCTTTTTGGCCTGCTTGGCAAAGTACGTATAGCGGTTGCGGGCCTGGGACTCGCCGGCAAATGCGGTCAGCAGATTCTTTTCCGTTTGGGTTCCTTTCAAACGTGCCATATGGTTTATTCTCCTTTTTCACTGATAATGTGGTTAAAATTTGATGGGCCTGTAAAAGTCTTTTTTACAGGCAGTGTTAAGTTTTAAGGGATTAAGTGTTAAGTACAATCAGAAGGATTTTTCTTATCCCATCCATTCATAAATGCCCACGGTTTTGATCATAAGCACATAATATAACAATGCCACTCTGCGGATGCAAAATTTTTCACCCCAAAATATTTGCCCGGCTTTTATTCCGGGCCGTGGTCAAACTCAATGATTCTGGCAAAGCCGCGGTCAATGCCCGGAGAAACCTTGTGGTAAAGCGGGCTGTCAGCTCCCACCCGGCCGCCCATGTCATAGGTGAATCCGGCAATGGCTGCATGCCGGAACCAGTAGCCGGTGGTCACCGCGCCCCGGGCGTCGTAGCAGGAATGAAAATGAAGAAATTCATCTTTTGGCGCCGGCCGGGTGGCCAGCCATTTTTCCGGGGCCTCTGAGAAATACACCGGGTTGATCCGTGCGTCTTCGGGAATATCAAAATCGGATTCCGGCAGCCGGGTCAATACGGCCGTGCCTTCAAAAAGTCTGGCGTTTTCCGCAAGGTCTTTGGTGTAGAAGCTGCGCTCGTTAAAGCAGACAAACGCCAGCCGGGTAAAATCTCCCGGCGTTTCCGGCCGGAAGTAATAACCCACAAAGGGTCCGAAACCATAAACCCGGTCTCCGTGCTCCACCCGGATCTGTGCCAGATACCCCCGGGGGACCTCCAGGTCCGCGGCCTTGTCCCCGGTCTGCCCGCAGCCGGCGGCCAGCAGGCCGGCCCAAACAACGGCTGCCGCAAAAATCAGGCATTGAACGGACCTTGCCATTTCAATCTCTTTCCCAGAGCATACCAATGCCGAAAATGCTGGCGGCAAAAACCGCCACGAGAACGGCCGCTGCCGCCAAATCACTGCCAAACCAGTCCGCCAGGGTAATCTGTCCCAGATTGGTGGGCGCATGCAGAAGCGGGATTAAAATTTCATGCACCTGGGCAAACAGGGCGGTGCCGGCAAGACCGCCGAGCAGGGCAAATACCGCGTCCATCCGCCCCTCGCCGGCCGCGGCCCAGGTGGTGCCCGGACAATAGCCGCAAAGCCCCCAGCCGATACCAAACAGCACACCCGCAATCCCGGTGGCAACCAGGCTCGTGGGGATAATCAGGGTCCGGCCCGCCCCCGAGGCCAAAAGCCCCAGCAGGCCGATGGCGGACAGCAGCACGGCCAGGAGCATAAAACGCGGAATTGCGCCTTCAATCATCAAATGTGCCCGGGCCATCTTGTCCGGGCTGGTGGCCCCGACCCGCTGGATCACAAATCCAAAAGCAATGCCGGAGACCAGTCCAAGCCATATCTGTGAACTCATTGGCCCTCCTTTCCTGCGCTGCCGTAAACGATGCGGGCTGTGAGCATGGCAAAGGCGAAAATGAGCACACCAAAATACAGGCCGCTGACCGCCAGCTGGGTGGAGCCGGAAATAAACAGCCCCAGGGTACACCCCCCGGCCAACCGGGATGCAAACAGGATCACAAACCCGCCGGCAAAAGTGGCTGCATATCGCTTGATTCGGCTGTTGCCAAAACGCTTCTCCCAGATTTCAGGAATGTCGCGCACGGGTACGGGAAAGGTGCGGGCCGCGATAAACCCGCCAATGGCCATGCCCAGCACAAAGGCAAAAACCCATGCCCCCGGGCCCGCTGACATGCGGTAATGGGCTTTTCCCTCCACATAGTCCGGCGCAAAAGGTTCAATGGCCCCTTTTAGTACCGCCACAAACCCCGAGGACGAAGCCGGCGGACCGAATGTGGCAAAGACAAAAACAATGATCCCGGCCAGGGCAAAGGCCGCCGGAACCCACTTCCAGTAAGGCGGTGACAATTGTTCTTTATCCATGATCAACCTCCGCAGGACACGTAACCGCCGGCGGGCTCACCGTCTTTCGGCCGGGATGCATCCGGGCGGCCCCCGGCGTTTTGAACCGAACCGGTCATTTTTGCCGGCTGCGGCAGAAAATCCCCGGTCAGCTCATTCTCCGTGGTTTCCACCGGCAGAAACCGGTCCGGCCGGCCCCATTCCTCCCAGGATGCCTCATAGGTGTACACATTTTCAAACCCCATGAGCCGGAGCACGAAATAGGAAAAGGAACTGCGTCTTCCTGAAGCACAGTAAACAATAACGCCCTTGGCCGGGTCCAGCCCCTTGTACAAACCCTGCAGCTCTGTATAGGATTTGATGTCCTTGGTTTCCGGATCCGTCCATGCATCCTGATAATTGACATTGACCGCAGTGGGAATATGACCGAGCTTTAAAGGCGTGCCGTCAACGCCTTTGGATCCCTTTTCTCCGAGGTATTCCGCCCTGGAGCGCACATCCACGATCTGATAGTAAAAATCGCCCAGGCGGCGGTAAATGAAATCCGCGTCAATCAGCAGATGTTTGCGCATCCGGTCAGACGGGGCCTGGTAGGTGACAGCCTCGGGCTGCCGGGGCTGGTCTGCGGTCTCATAGCCGGCATCTGTCCATGCATCAATGCCGCGTTTGAGAATTTTCTTGTTTTCATGGCCCATTACATCCAGGATCCAGAACACATATGCGGCGGTTGCCCCGCCGTCGCGCTGCACCGAATCATAAAGCACCACCGTATCGGTAGGGGCAATGCCGTGGCGGCCCAGAATTTCCTGGGCCTGCTCAACTCCCCGAAACAGGGAGCCCAGGTTGTTGCCAATGTCGTTGTAACGAAATTCCGACCAGGGCATCCGGATGGCCCCGGGGATCACCCGCCCGTCAAAGTACTTGTCCCTGCGGACATCAACGATAACGACATCCTTGTCGGCCATGTGGTCCCTGACCCAGCGGGCATCGGCAACAAACTGTCCGTTGGGATAACCGGCCATGTCCTGGGCCGCAGAGCCAAAGGACCACAACACACCCAAAAACAGGATCACGGCAATAATGACATGCCTGAAGGTGAAACGTTCTTTCATTTTGGGGATCTCCTGTTGCTGCGCTGTGAGGGAGATGGATCAGGAAA
>JAGTVF010000297.1 GCA_018224315.1 Desulfobacterales bacterium
GGCACCGGATAAAGCCGGGCATACTCGGGCATATCATGGGAAAATGCCGTATCAAAACACGCGGCCATAGGCGTTTTCGGCAATTTTTCCCGGCAGGCACGGATGCACAAAACATTAATCGGGATATACAGCGGCGCCAGCTCGGAAAGCCCGGCAAGTTCGTCGATCAAAGGCTCATTAACCATCACGGGGGCACAAAACCGGTTTCCGCCGTGGACCACCCGGTGGCCTGCCACGCAGATCCGGGAGAAATCATTTCCAAGACCGTATTCATCAGAAGCCAGCAGATCCAGGATCAGCTCAATGGCCCTGCCGTGATCCCCGCAGTCCACCGATCTTTCCAGCTGCAGCCCCCTGGACTGACCTGCGGTTAACAGGGCTTGGGCCCCGTTTCCGCCAATGCCGATGCCGTCGACCTGCCCGGAGAACTGCACCTGCTCACCGGGCATGGCAAACACCTTGCACTTCACCGAGGAGCTGCCGCTGTTGATCACCAGCACAAGGTCCTGACCCGGCATTACTCTCCCTCCAGTTCCGTTCGAAACCGCCGGGTCATCTGCCGCTCGTAAAAGCCCGGGGCCAGACGGCTGATCAGGTAGCCGAGTTTGCCCATGAAAGTGAGCACAAGCATGGTTTTCTCCCTGCAGGCCCCCTGATAAATTGCCGCTGCAGCATTTTCCGGGGTGTCCTGGGGCCCGACAAAACTCTGGGGCCGGTCCGTGACCCGGCCGTCTGCTCCCAAGGCCCGATCCTGGAGACGGGTACGGACAAAGCCCGGGCACACGATCATGATATGAACCCCCAGGTGACGGATTTCCGCGCGCAGGGAGGTAAACAGGCCGTGGAGGGCATGCTTGCTTGCCCCATACCCGGTCCGGCCCACCAGAGGGGCCACGCCGGCTATGCTTTCATTGACGATGATCATGCCGCGCCTGGCAATCAGGCTGTCAATGGCCGCCCTGGTACAATACAGAGCGCCGAAGAAATTGACCTCCATGACCCGGCGAAAAACTTCCACCCGGGTATCGGCAAACCGGCTTCGCTGGGTGATGCCCGCATTGTTAAACAGCACGTCAATGCCGCCGTGATCACGGATAACCGATTGGATGGCCGCATCACAGGCGGCTTTGCTGCTCACGTCGCACACCCGGGTTTCCGCCCTGAGCCCGGCTGCCGCAAACTCGTTTTTCCGCTGCTCAAGACCTTGTTCATCCAGATCCAGCAGTACGCAGCAGGCGCCGGCCCGGGCAAACTGCTTTGCCGTGGCCAGTCCGATTCCGCTGGCCCCGCCGGTGACCACCACCACATTGTCCTGAAAATTTCGTTTGTGCAAAACACCTCCTTTATTTTATCCGGCAGGCATCCGGATCTGTGGCGGCTTCGCCCGGGGGCAAAGGAATCCGGGTAAAAATAAAAGCGGTCACAAGACCCGCAATGATGTGCCACACTCCCCACCAGGCCACCACAATGGCCATGCCGCCCAGGCCCCCGAAAAAATTAAACACCAGCACCAAGCCCAGGGCCGAATTCTGAATACCCACCTCGATACATACGGCCCGCGCATCAGCCTGACCCAGACCGGCCATCCGCCCGGTCCAGTATCCCAGGTTGAGGGCCAGGGCATTGTGGACAAACACGCCAAACATCACCATGCCCACATAGGCCAGAAAATGTTGCCAATTGGCAGCAAGGGCGCCGCACACAATGAAGATGAAAAACACCAGGGCAAAAATCTTAAACGGCCGGCGCACCCGGTCGGCCAGACCCGGAAAGGTCCGCGTCAGAACCTGGCCCAGGATCAAAGGAATGCCCAGAATCACAAATACCGTGACAAAAACATCCACTGGACTTAAGCTCACTGACCGCAGAATTTCTGCGGTCTTGGGATGCAAACTACCCCAGAGGGAGAGATTCAGAGGGGTCATGAAAATGGCGGCCATGGTGGACACAGCTGTCATGGTAATGGATACGGCACAGTTGCCCTTGGCCAGATAGGTCATGATGTTGGACAGGTTGCCCCCGGGACATGCGGCCACCAGAATCATGCCCAGGGCCATGGAGGGATGGGGACGCAGTATCCAGACCAAAAGAAAGGTAAAGGCCGGCAGCAGGAGAAACTGGGCCGCAAGGCCGATGCACGGCGCCCGCGGCGCCACCAGGATCCGCTTGAAATCCTCCAGCTTCAGGTCCAGGGAAACGCCCAGCATCATCAGTCCGATGGCCGCATTGATCATCAGCAGTCCCCGGGGACTGAAATTGAGGCGAACCTGGTCAATCTGTTCCAGAACCGAAGGATCCATGTGCCCCCCCTTTTTTCAGGATGTGACGCAAACAACCAAAGCCTTGAATCTGATGGCTTCGTAAAATCTGATTTTACGCCTTATAAGCCCCCACATTGGCCAAAGCCGTGCTGCCCGGGCTCACGGTTGTGGGATCGGTCATCACATTGATACAGCAGACCTTGCCCGATTCAAACGCGGCCTGCAGTGCAGGCCGGATTTCGTTCGGGGACTCCACCAGAAAACCCTTGCCGCCCATGGCTTCGACCATCTTGTGGTAATCCACCCGTCCGATATAAGTGCCCGCCTCAATGGCATGACCGATGCGGATTTCCTGACTGTGGCGGATCATACCCCAGCCCAGATCATTGAAAACCACAACCACAACGGACAGGTTTTTGCGGATGGCGTTTTCAAACTCCATGAAGTTAAACCCCAGGCTGCCGTCACCGGAGATCAGCAGCACCCGGCTGTCAGGGTAATGCAGCTTGGCGGCATTGGCATAGGACAAGCCCACTCCAAGGGAGCCGAAAACCCCGTAATCCAAATACCGGCCGGGAACCTGCATTCGTCGGGTCATGCCCATCCAGGTGGTGGTATCTCCGCCGTCAACGGCCAGGACGTCATCGGGCCGGTCCATGAAATCATTTATTTCCCGGGCCAGGCGCAGGGGATGGATGGGGACGTTGTCCGAGGTCCAGTTTTTTTCCGACTGGCTCAGGCCGTCTTTGTGGGCCTGCTCCAACTTTTCAATCCAGGGAGAAAAGCGTTCTTTCAGGACATCGGACAAATTGTTATTGGAAATCATGCGGTTGCAGACCTGCAGGTATGCGCGGATATCACTGACAACCGGCAGATCCACCTTGCGGTTTCGGCCGAGTTCTTCAGCCTGAATATCGACCTGCACGATTTTTGCCGCCGGATTAAAAACATCGCCGAACATGTAATAAAGGCAGATGCGCGTGCCCAGCAGGATCACCAGATCGGTTTCAATGTAGGCGGCAAACGCAGCCCCGGGCCGGATGGCCAGGGCGCCTTCAAAGCAGAGGGGGTGATCATCGGCAATCAGGCCCCGGGCTGAAAGGGAGGTAAACACGGGCAGATGGGCCTGCTCAATGAATTCGGCCAATTCGTCTCCGGCCCCGGACTGCCAGGCACCTGTTCCGGCAATGACCACGGGATTTTTTGCCTGTTGGAGCATCTCAATCATTTGATCTGCGCCTGCTGCGTCCGCCGGCCGGGAGTGAACCGCAGTGGACGGGGTTTTGATGCTTTCACGGTCGACCTGCGCGTTTAAGACGTCCACGGGAAATTCCAGATACACCGGACCGGGCCGTCCCCCGGATGCGGTGCGGAAGGCCATGTCCACGTATTCGGCAATGCGCCCGGGCTTGTGGCAGACAAGGGCCTTTTTCACCATGGGCGCAATCACGGCCTGCTGGGGCATGTCCTGGAGATCGAGCTTTTCTTTGCAGTCCAGACCCACGCACCCGGCAATGATCACCAGAGGGGTGTTTGAAAAAAAGGCGCTTGCAACCGCTGTCAGGGAATTGGTGAAGCCCGGCCCGGCCGTGACCATGGCCACGCCCGGGGTGCGTGTCATTTTGCCCCAGGCTTCTGCCATAAACACGGCAGCCTGCTCGTGGCGGGTGTCAAAAAGGGTCACCCCGGAATGCTCCAGGTATTGATAGATGGGGGTAATATGCCCCCCGCTCAGGGTGAAAATATGTTTTACTTTTTTTTCAACCAGGGCTTCGGCCGCTATCTGGCCTCCGGAAACAGATGACATGGCAGGCTCCTTTTAAAAAGTTTTGTAGAATACCATTCTAAATTTGATTGTTATTTTATTTTTGATAAAGTGTCAACAAACAAAAACAAAGTTCAGACCTGCAGCGGGTTGTTCAGGAGAAGAGATGCATCCGGCGCAGATTTGTCTTGCAGGCCCGGCAGTGATATGGCAGGGTTTGCCTCATTTTTACGAAAGGAAATACGGGCTGTGCTGCCTGAAATCTTTTATCTGCAGATGATTGCCTTTCTTGGCGGACTGGTACAGGGGCTGACCGGATTCGGGGTCATGCTGGTGGCCCTGCCGCTGATGGCCTTTTTTATTGACATCAAAACCGCCATCCCCCTGATCGTGCTGCTTGGCATGACCATCAACCTCATTTTGATCTTCCAGCTGGCAGACCACTTTGCGGCCCGCAGGTGGCTGCCTTTGCTGCTGGCCTCTCTGCCCGGCATCCCCATCGGTGTCTGGCTCCACAAATCCGTGTCCCAGCGCCCTCTGGAAATCCTGGTGGGCGCGGTGCTGATGGCCACCACGGCCAATACCTGGCTGCGAATCCGGCCCAGACAGACCCTGGGCCGGACCTGGGCATGGATTACGGGTTTTACTGCAGGCATCCTGGCCGGCAGCATCGGCACATCCGGGCCGCCCGTGGTGATCTACACCTCTTTGCAGCCCTGGCACAAATCCGAGATCAAGGCCACCCTTGTGGCCTTTTTCATGACAAATGGCCTGGGAGTTGTGGTCTTTTACCTGTACAATCATTTTTTTACCGCCCGCATCCTGGAGTTGTTTGCCTGGTGCGCCCTGCCCCTTGTTTTGGGTGTGGCCGCAGGGAGCCGGCTCTACGGACGAATCAATGATGAAACATACCGAAATGCGGTAATCTGGCTGCTGGGCATCCTCGGCCTGCTCATGCTGCTAAAGGGATAAAGATCTGATCTTCGCACCCGGAAACCGCCTACCTGGCGTTTAAATGCTGATACTTGGATAAATACCGAACCGGGGGTTTTAAGGCATCTCTTCTGAAGGGTTCGGCCAGGACCGCTTCTCCGCCCTGAATTCTGGCATCGATCACGCAGGGCCTTTCCCCAACCACGGCCCGGGCCACGGCATCCTTGACCTCTTGAGGTGTTTTCACCACATGGCCGTCTGCACCCATGTCTTTTGCAATCTGCGCAAAATCCGGGTTCTCCCGGAGGTTGGCGCCCACAAACCGGTTGTCATAATAATCGATCTGGTTTTTCTTTTCCGCGCCCCATTCATAATTGTTGGCCACCACCGCAATCACCGGAATATTTTCCCGCACCGCGGTCATGACCTCGGCAATGCCGGAAATCCCCCAGGCCCCGTCGCCCTGGAAGGCAAACACCGGCTTGTCGGGCCGGCCGATCTTGGCGCCCATGGCCGCACCGTAGGCAAACCCGCAGTTGCCCCAGCTCAGGGCGGAAATGTGCTGGCGGATATCGGAAAATCGAAAATAGGCGTTGCACATGGAAGAGGTGTTGCCGATATCTGTTGCCACAATGGAACCTTTGGGCATGGATTCAGACAGGGCTTTTAAAAGAGCCCGGGGATGCATGGGAGAAATCTCGACGCTTGACCAGGATTCAAGTTCCCCGGCCCAACGGGCCTTTTCCCGGTCAATTTCCGCCACCCGGGCCGAGGCCCCGGCCGGTTTTCCCATGGATTCTTTGACAGCCGTCAGCAGGTCTGCGGCATAGTCTTTGACATTAGCGGCACTGGCCACATCCACCTTTTTGCTCAAACCCAAAACCCGTGCATTGGCATCCACCTGGATAATCCTGGCGTTTTTGGGCCAGTAGTCCATGTCGTACTGGGGAAGGGTGCCAAAGGGCCCAAGCCGGCAGCCCAGCGCCAGGACCACGTCGGCCCTGGAGAGAATCCGCATGGCCGCCTTGGAGCCGCAGTATCCGATGGGACCGACTGCCAGGCGGTGGTCGAAAGGAAAGGAATCATTGTGCAGATAGGAATTGACCACAGGGGCCTGCAGATATTCGGCCAGGGCTTTGGTTTCGGCCAGGGCATCGGCCTGGCTGACCCCGCCGCCGGCAATGATCACCGGATAATCTGCGGCTGCCAGCAGCTTTGCCGCCTCTGCCAGGGCCGCACGCGATCCCGGACCACGCGATATCTCAAGAGAAGGATAAATTTCATCCTCGAACTCGCCGTAAAAATAATCCCTGGGAATGTTTAACTGGGTGGGACCGTTTTCCAGCTTGGCCATGTAAAAAGCCCTGCGGGCCAGTTCAGCCATGCGCTCGGGCCGGTTGACCCGCACTTGCCAGACAGTCTGCTCGGAAAACCAGGCCATCTGGTCCAGTTCCTGGAAGCCGCCGGTGCCGATTCCCATGGAGCCGGTTTCCGGGGTGATGGCCACCACCGGGGAATGGGCCCAATAGGCCGCGGTAATGGCGGAAACAAAATTGGCCGCACCCGGACCGTTTTGGGCAATACAGGCCTGGGGCCGGCCCGTGACCCGGGCCAGGCCGTCTGCGGCATGGGCGGCGGCCTGTTCATGGGCAACAGATACAAAACGGATGCCAGCGGCCGGAAAAAGATCCAGGGCGTCCATATAGGCAGACCCCACTATACCAAACACGGTTTCCACGCCTTCTGCTGCCAGGGTTTCCACCAATGCTTCGCTGGGTGTCATCTTATGTGTTGTCATCTGTAACCTCCCTGAATTTTATACTTTCAATGAGTTTGTGAACACTATATTGAAAAAACTGAAAATAGTCGTCGGATTCGATAATGATGCCCTGCAGTTTCCGGATCTGCACCAGCCCGTGCAAAGAAGACCAGAAAAATACGGCAAAATTGTTTGGATAAGGCTCATCAAAAACCTTTTGGGCATTGCCCTCCCGGATGATGCCGGCAATTTGCTCCAGGATCAAAAGTCCTTTTGAACCAATGGTCCGGTTGACATCCTCGGAGAAAAAGACCTGGGGCGAGGAAAGAAAATAGTTGATCACGTCAAAATAGTCTTTGTGCGCCCGGCTGAACTGGTAATACGCCTCTGCGCCTTTTTGAAGCTGAATACGGGGATCGGATACGCCTTCGGTTTCAGAAACCAGGTAAGTATGCAGGATCTCCAGACCCTCCTGCTGCAGGGAGGCAAAAATTTCAGCCTTGTTGGTAAAATAAAAATAAATGGAGCCGATAGAAAGCTCCGCCTTTTTCGAAATCTTGTTCACAGAGGTGCGGGAAAACCCCTCTTTTAAAAGCAGGGCCCTTGCAGCATTTAAAATCTGGGTGCGCCGCTGCACTTTCTCCCGCTGCCTTCGTTCCATTTGTCCCATATTCTGCTTCGTACCTTTATTGGCCGGGCAGACAACTGCCCGGGTTACAATTCCATTAGCTGGCCGCCGGTGATGTTCATTGCCTGGCCGGTGATATAAGAAGACGCCCCTGATGCCAGAAATGCGGCCAGATCGGCCACCTCGGCCGGCTCTCCGATGCGGCCCAGGGGGATGGTGGCACACATTTCCTGCTGCCGCTGCTCGGCCTTGGTGTTGAAAAACTGAGCTTCGAGATCAAAGCGCCACTTTTCGATATCGGTCATAATCTGCCCCGGACAGATGGCGTTGACCCGGATACCGGCACCGGCCAGTTCCTTTGCCATGGTCTTGGTGAGCATGATCACCCCGGCCTTGGCCGAAGCATAGGCGGAATTAAACAAGGGCGGCACCTTGCCCGCCCTTGAAGCGATGTTGATGACAGATCCGCCGCCTGACTGCCGGATTGCCGGAATTACGGCCTTTGACACCCGGAACACCCCGTTGAGGTTCACGTCAATGGTTTTGACCCAGGCAGCTTCATCATAGTTTTCCACGTCGCTTGGTACGCCAAAGGAGGCCCCGGCATTGTTGCATAAAATTTCAATACCCCCGAACTCCCCGACCACGGCGGCCACCATCTGCGAAACGGATCCGGAATCAGTGACATCCAGACTCACAGCCCGGCAGCGCACCTTGAAATCATCTGCAATCTGTTTTTCAATTTCCTGCATCTGCTCAGAGGTGGCTGTGCTGACCTGGCTCTGGTCCGGCTGGGCCCGGCCCAGATCGGCCACCACAATATTGACCCCGCAGGCAGCCAGTCTGGCGGCAATGGCATATCCGATGCCGGTTTTTTTCCCGGCACCGGTCACAATAGCGGTCCTGCCTTTTAGATCCGGATACATGGCACCTCGCATTTTTTGAATTAGAATGGTTTTCAATTTTAAAATAAAGTTCTAAAAAATACCTGAAAAGTCAAGCTTTGTTTTTGCACTTGTTTTCAAGCAGTGTCAGAGCACCAGTTCTTCGATAAAATCAATGAGCTGGTTTAAGTTCTGGCAGGTGCGCACTTCGTGGCAGTGGGCCTTGTAGGTGTGCATCTCGCTGTCGCCCGTGCCCCAGAAGGCTTCGGGTTCA
>JAGTVF010000298.1 GCA_018224315.1 Desulfobacterales bacterium
CAAGTGCGCCATCTATCAGGATTATATACAGCCGGGATTGTTTCCGGGGTGGCGTTAACCTTCTATTTCTTCTCGAATATGATCATGGACCCCGATATTTCTTCATATATTCAAAGACTCTGCCGAAGCGGCCTGGCAGTAGATGAGGCCATTTTGTGGGCTGCGCCCGGGCAGGGCCAGCCCCGGTGGAACCGCCGTCATCCGGTCTGCACCCGGCTCGATCCCCTGCTGGAAAAGCCCGGATTCGGGGCCGTTGTTTATGCCCGGCCGGCCGAACCCTATGCCGGGATTTTTGACTATCTGGCCCGGACCGCCGCAGACGGGGTGATCCGTCCCCGGGATTCTGAAACCCGGGTGTTTTTAACCGACCTGCCGGTGGCCGACGGCCCGGATTCCCAGCGCCTGGGACGGGCCTTGTCGGATCGAAAATGTCTGGTGATTCCCGGGTTGGGCCTCCTCGCCCGTGGCAAAGACATGGCCGAAGCCTGCGTTTGTTTTTCCGCGGCCTGTTTTGCCGGGTTTGTGAAGTTTTTTGCAGACTCGCTCCAGGTCAGCCGGACAGGCAACATCGGCCGGGACCGGATCCAAACATTTGAGCATGCCTGCACCTATCTTTCACCGCCGGCCGTGTTTGAAGGCGGGCTTATGCGCGGGCCCTTTGAAACAGAGGCAGACGCGCGTGCAGCCATTATCGAGGCCGGCCGCGCCGTTGTCGGCCAGGGTCTTGTGGATGCCAGTTTCGGCAACCTTTCCTACCGCCTGGGCCGGCGTCTGTATATCACCACATCCGGCAGCTTTCTCGATGATCTGAACGATTCTGTGGCTGCGGTAAACCTGGATACCGGGGAAATCAGCGGCGCCCGGCCCTCATCTGAACTGCCGGCCCACGAACAAATCGCCGGTGAAACCGATTTTTTGGCCATTGTCCACGGCCATCCCCTGTTTTCCGTGATCCTGTCCATGGACTGCCATGAAACCGATTGCCCGGATCCAGGCGACTGCCACCGGCTTTGCCCGCGGCCCAGGCAGGTGTGTTCGGTGCCGGTGGTCTCCGGTGAGACCGGCGGGGGGCCTTACGGGCTGTCGCGCACCGTGCCGCCGGCAATCAAAAGCCACAAGGCCGCCATTGTTTACGGACACGGGGTGTTTAGCTGCGCGGCCAGTGATTTTAATAATGCCCTGGGCCGGATGGTGACCATTGAACAGCTCTGCCGAAAAACCTATTTCGAGCAGATCGGCATCCAGATTCGGCCATAACAGAAGGATCACATATGGAATTTGAAAGCATCGAGGATGTGACCTGCAGGCTTGAACGCGCCGGTTACATCCCTTCCCGGGAAATTGCCACGGTGGTGTTTCTGGCCGCTGCCACCCAAAAGCCCATTCTTGTGGAAGGCCCGGCCGGCGGGGGCAAGACCGAGCTGGCCCGGGCAGTGGCCCGGTGCCTGGGCCGGGACAAGATCCGGCTTCAGTGCTACGAAGGACTCGATGAGGCCAAGGCCCTCTATGAATGGGAATATGCCAAGCAGCTGCTCTATACCCAGATGATCAAGGAAAAGATCAATGATTTGATCGCCGGGGCGGCCAGCATTGCCGAGGCCGTTGAGCGCATTGCCGAGCAGGAGGACGCGTTTTTCTCCGAGCGCTTCATCCTGGCCCGGCCCCTTTTGCAGGCCATTTCCTCGGAAAATCCCGTGGTGCTGCTAATCGATGAAATCGACAAGGCGGATCCGGAATTTGAGGCCTTTTTGCTGGAGCTGCTCTCGGAGTTCCAGGTTTCCATCCCGGAGCTGGGCATCCGCAAGGCCAGGCACATCCCCATGGTGGTGCTCACCTCCAATAACTACCGGGACATGAGCGATGCATTAAAGCGCCGGTGCATTCATCTGTATATCGATTATCCGGAGCCGGAGCTGGAAAAACGCATTATCCGTCTCAAGCTGCCGGGCATTGACCAGTCCCTGGCAGACCGGCTGGTCTGTGCCGTCAATCATATCCGTGAACTGGACATGAAAAAACGGCCCTGCATTTCCGAAACCCTGGATTGGGCCCGGGCCCTGATGGTGTTAAACATCGATGAATTGTCCTGCCAGGCCGTGTCAGACACCCTTAACGTGATATGCAAATACCGGGCCGATGCCCAGCTCGTGCGCCAGTCCATGGACAAGGTGCTTTCAGTGAAATGATCGACCGGCTGATCCAGTTTGCCGCAGCCTGCCGGGCCGCGGACCTTCGGGTGTCCACGGCCGAGCTCATCGACTGCCACCAGCATCTTCAATGCGTGGATCTGGTGGATGAAAGCCGGTTTAAAACCGTGCTCCGGGCCAATTTTGCCAAAAGCCGCAGGGACCAGGCCGCGTTTGACCGGGTCTATGACCTGTTTTTCCACGGTTTGGGCGCCAGTGAAGACGAAAATGTGCAGCCCATGGATGCCGAAGCTGCGGCCGATCTGCTCAGCCAGGCCGGCATGGGAGACAATGACCTGGATGCGGCGCTTTTTGATTTTGTCACCGGTGATCCCGCATCCTTTCTGCAGGTTTTGCAGGACCTGGACCGGCAGGCGGACGCATCTTCGGCAAGCGGGGTCAAGTCCAACCTCGGCCAGCTGGCCGGGCGGATGCAGGTGATGCTCCGGATAAACGCCCTGCAGCGGGGGCTGGCCCGGCTGCCCGACGATACCAGGCAGGCCCCGGCGGCTGCATCCGCATCCCGGCGTCTTAATCAGGCCCGGGGGCTTTTAACCCGCCAGAACCGGCCTTACAATGACGGCCTGCGCCAGGTGCGCTCCCATCACAAGCATTACCAGGGCCTGGGAGAGCAGCCCTTTTCGTCTCTCACGCCCGCAGAAATCGAGCAGATGCGCGATGTGATCCAGCAGCTGGTGCGCAAGCTAAGAGACCGGATGGGCCGGCGCTTTGCAGCCGCGCGCCGGGGCGGACTCGATGTCCGAAAGACCCTGCGCCGTGCGGGCCGGTTCCAGGGCGTTCCCCTGGTGTTGTCCTACCGCCGCCGGCCGCTTCGCAAAACCCGGATTGTTGCCCTTTGCGACGTATCCGGCTCAGTGTGGTCTGCTGCCCGGTTTATGCTGCATCTGCTCTATTCCCTCCAGGATTGTTTTTCCTCTGTGCACAGCTTTGCCTTTGTGTCGGGCACCACGGATATTACCGAGATTTTTGCACACAACGAAGTCAACCGGGCTTTGGAAAAGGTGCTGGCAAGCCCGGATATCGGCTTTGACGCCTTAACCGATTACGGCGAGGTGTTCTGGGAATTTCAGCAGCACCACATGCACCGGATTAACCGCAAAACCACCGTGATCATCGTTGGCGACGGCCGTTCCAACTACCAGCACCCCAGGGAATCCATTCTGGCCGAAATCCGTGAAAAAGCCCGGCGCATCATCTGGCTCAACCCTGAACCCGAAGCCTTCTGGGGCACGGGCGACAGCGAGATGCACACCTACAAGGCCCACTGCCACGAAGTGCGCACCTGCCAGAACTTAAACCAGCTCATTGATTTTATCGAAGAACTGGTGCTCTGA
>JAGTVF010000299.1 GCA_018224315.1 Desulfobacterales bacterium
ATCCACTGCGGGGTCAACCGCTACACCATCGAGCGGCTGCGCAGACAGAAATTCCGCTACGGCGGTCTGGCTTCCAAGGGGGGCACATTCATGGTGGCCTGGATGGAGAAAACCGGCCGGGAAAATCCTTTATACGAGCAGTTTGACCGGGTTTGCAGGATCATGAAAAAATATGACGCCGTGCTCTCCCTTGGAAACGGCATCCGGGCCGGGGCCATCCATGACAGCCACGACCGCGCCCAGGTAGCCGAGATGGTGATCAACTGCGAGCTTGCCGAAATCGGCCGGGACGCGGGATGCCAGATGATGGTGGAGGGGCCGGGCCATGTGCCCATGGATGAAATCCAGGGCAATATCATGCTTGAAAAGCGGATGTCCGCAGATGCTCCCTATTACGTGCTCGGCCCGATTCCGGCCGATACCGGGGCGGGCTTAGACCATATCACTGCTGCCATTGGCGCGGCCAGTTCGGCGCGCTACGGGGCGGACCTGATTTGCTACATCACCCCGGCCGAGCACCTGGCCCTGCCCAATGCAGAAGATGTCCGCCAGGGGGTGCGCGCCACGCGCCTGGCCGCCCGCATCGGCGATATTGCCAAATATCCGGAGCAGCGGGAAACCGAGAAAATGGCGGCTTTGGCCCGGCGCGACATGCAGTGGCAGGATTTGGAAGGCCTTTTGCTGTTTCCGGAGGAGGCAAGGCGGATCCGGGACTCCCGGGTCCCGGAAAAGGCCGAGACCTGCACCATGTGTGGTGATTTCTGCGCCATGAAAAAGGGAATGGCCTTGTTTGCACAAGACATTGGCGGAGACAAGCAAGCCCCGGCCCGCAGTGCAGCTCCACAGGGTCGCGGTGCGTGACCGGCCCTGTAGCCTTCTCAGAGCGAAGGGCCCGGCCGCCGGCTTTACCCGAGGTCGTATTTTTCCAGCTTGTTGTAAAGGGTTCGCCGGGTGATGCCCAGCAGCCGGGCCGCTTCGCTCTTGTTTCCCCGGGCCCGCTCCAGGGCGCTGACAATGGCGGATTTTTCCATTTGGTCAAGGGACCTCCCTTCTTCAGAGGCGCCCGAAGCACCGGCCTGCGTGGATGTTTGCGGGTGCTGCCGGCTGCTGTTTTGCGAAATGTTTAAGGGCAGGTCTTTTTCCGTTATGTATTCGCCGGGCGACAGGATCACCGCGCGTTCCACCACGTTTTCCAGCTCCCGGACGTTTCCGGGCCACGGGTATTTGAGCAGATCATCCATGGCCCTGGGCGTAAAGCCCTTGATGGCCTTGCGGTTTCGGCCGGCATAGTGGTTGATGAAGTGCTGGGCCAGTGCCGGGATATCATCTTTGCGCTGGGCCAGGGGCGGGATGTGGAGGTTGACCACGTTTAAACGGTAAAACAGGTCCTCCCGGAATTGGCCGTCTGCCACCATCTGCCCCAGGTCCTTGTTTGTGGCCGCAAGAATCCGGACATCCACGGCAACCGGGCTTTCTCCGCCCACGCGCTGGATTTCGCCCTCCTGGAGTACGCGCAGCAGCTTGGCCTGCATGGCCATTGACATTTCCCCGACCTCGTCGAGAAACAGGCTGCCCTGATGGGCCCGGACAAATCGTCCCTCCCTGCGCTTGTCTGCCCCGGTGAATGCGCCTTTTTCGTGGCCGAAAAGTTCGGATTCCAGAAGCGATTCGGTCAGGGCCGCGCAATTGACCGAAACCATGGGCCCGCTGCTGCGGCTGCTGTTGGCGTGAACCGATTGGGCGATGAGTTCCTTGCCGGTGCCGCTTGCCCCGGTGATCAAAACCGTGGCCTCAGAGGGGGCGATGGTGGCCACCATATCCAGCAGGGACTTCATCTGCGCGCTGGCGGAAATAATCTGGCGGCTGTCTGCAAGGTTTTTGAGCCGGGCTTTGAGATCCTGGTTTTCGTGTTTCAGCCGGGTATGCTCAAGGGCCCTTTCAATGGTTAATTTTAGTTCGTCAAAGTCCAGGGGCTTGGTCAGATAGTCATAGGCCCCGGCCTTCATGGCCTCCACCGCGGATTGAACGGATGAATAGGCCGTCATGATGACAATGGGGATGGCCGGATTGTAGGCCTTGATTTCCTTTAGGGCGTCAATGCCGCTCATCACCGCCATGCGGACATCCATCAGAATCAGCTCAAAAGGGCTCTGTCTGACGTGATCCACCGCGGCCCGGCCGTTATCTGCCTGGCTGACGCGGTAGCCCCAGGTTTTCAATATGGTCTTTAAGGTGGTGCGATGGCCCGGATCATCATCCACCACCAGAATTTCCGCCGGATTTTTGTTTTCCATTTGTCATGCCTCTTTTGTTTCCCCATTGGCCGAAGCCGGCAGGATGATGGTAAAAACCGTGCCTTCCTCCGGGGTGCTTTTAACGGTGATGCGCCCGTTGTGGCTTTCCACTATTTTATGCACAATGGCCAGCCCGAGTCCGGTGCCCGAGGCTTTGGTGGTGAAGTATGGATCAAATATCTTTGCCAGGTCAGCCTGCTCGATGCCCGGTCCGTTGTCGTGAACCTGGATGACGATGTTTTGCTCTGCACCCAGGCTGCTTGTCACCCTGAGGCGGCCGCTGCTTTCCATGGACTGAATGGCGTTTAAATAAAGGTTGATAAGGCACTGGATAAACCGGTCCGAATCAATGTCTGCATGGGGCAGGCGCTGTTCTTTGTCAATCCGGATATCAATGTTTCTCTCTGCAGCCTCCTGGCGCACCAGGTGCAGGGAGTGGTCCAGAACCGGGTTGATGTCCGCGGGCCGGGCGTTGATTTCCGAGGGGCGGGCAAATTCCAGCAGCTCGGAAATCACCCGGTTTAGCCGGTCGGTTTCCTGGACCATGACGGCGGCGGCATCCCGTGCTTCCGGGTCCTGTGCGTATCTGGCTTTGAAATAGGTGGCCATGCCTTTTACCGAGCTCAAAGGATTTCTGATTTCATGGGCGATGCCCGCGGCCAGCTCTCCCACTGCAGCCAGTTTTTCCTTGCGCTGGACAGCCTGCTGCAGATCCTTGATTTCGGTGAGATCCCGCAGGATCACCATGCTGCCGATAAAGGCCCCGTCTTCATTGATGATGCCCGTAGCGCTCACACTCAGCGGAACCCGCTTTTGCCCCGGCAAAAACCCACATTCAAGTTCATGCTCCATGATTCGGGCATCTGCCTGCTGCCGGCAGATCAGCTGTGCCAGGTTGTCCGGCAGAATCTCGTCTGCAAATTGTCCGCGTACGGATTTGGCCTCCAGCCCGGTAATGGATTCGGCTGCCGGGTTGTGCAAAACGATTCTGCCTTCGGCGTCGGTTACCATCAGGCCCACCGGAAGGCTGGCCACCACCTGGTCAGCCATGGCGCTGGTATCCTGTAGCCGCTGCCGGGTGGCCCTGTAGCTGCGGGCAATGAGCATGATGGCCATGCCTGTAAAACCCAGGATGAAGAGCACCGAAGAAATAATGGCGGTGATCTTTATGTCCTGCTTCCGGGCCTCGATAAACGGGGTGCGGTCAAATCCGATAAATATGATCTGTTTGTTTTCCTCAGAATCATCAGGGATGCGCCAGGATCGGCCTTGTTCAGCCCGGCCGGGTCGGGGCGCGAACTGGCGCATCTGTCCCATGTGCCGGCGGTTTTCGTTTCGGCCGGAAAAAGGGTTGAAAAAGCTGTAAACCTCAAATGCCGGCTTTCCGCTTTGTGTTTCAGTCAGTTGCCATTTGGCCGATTCTCCCGGGTCCAGGACCTTCTGATCGCCGGATTTGCGGAAAAACCGGGCATTGATTTGTTCGGGATCGCTGTGGGCAAGGATCCGGCCGTCGGTGTCAGTAATGGCGATGTAGAGGACATCGGCCTGATCCGCCAGTTCCCGGAGCAGGTACTGAACCTGGTTTTCATTCCAGCCCATGGCCCGCATGCCGGTTCGGGTTCCGGCTTCAAAGGATTTGATCAGCGCAGCGCCTTTTTCCAGAAGAATCTGGGACATGTGCTG
>JAGTVF010000300.1 GCA_018224315.1 Desulfobacterales bacterium
CATCAGCCTTGTGGGGGCGTTTCGGATATGGTGGGGCACGGGCAGGGAGCCGGTTTTTTCCACCATTTTTCGGGCCTCGCCCCAGGCGGTGTAGATGCTGTTGCTTTTGGGGGCGGTGGCCAGATACACGGCGGCCTGGGCCAGGCTCAAATCACCTTCCGGCGATCCCAGAAAGCGGTAGGCCTCCATGGCCTCCATGCTCACGGCCAGGGCCCGGGGATCGGCGTTGCCGATGTCTTCTGAGGCAAATCGGACCATGCGCCGGGCTATGTAGAAGGGGTCCTCTCCCGCGGCCATCATCCGGGCCAGCCAGTAAAGCCCGGCATCCGGATCACTTCCCCGCAGGCTTTTGTGAAACGCGGAAATCAGGTTATAGTGTTCTTCCCCGGCCTTGTCATAGGACAAAGCCTTTCTCTGCAAAGCCTTTTCCACATGATCCAGGCCGATCTGCGCAGGGCTTTGTTGTCGGTCTTCGCCCGCCAGGTCCATGGCCGCAATTTCGGCTGCATTTAACGCGGCCCGGCCGTCTCCGTCCGAGATGGCGGCAATATGGTCTGCCGCCTCATCAGTGATGGTCAGGCCCATGCTGCCAAGCCCGCGCTTGGTATCGGAGAGGGCGCGCGTGACAAGCGCTTTGATTTCTTCATCCGAGAGCCGCTCCAGGGTAATGACGCGGCAGCGCGACAGCAGCGCGGAGATGACCTCAAAGGAGGGGTTTTCCGTGGTGGCCCCGATAAGGGTGATCAGCCCGCTTTCCACATGGTGCAAAAATGCGTCCTGCTGGGACTTGTTAAACCGGTGAATTTCGTCGACAAACAGCAGGGTGCGGCGGTTGTGGTATTTTTTCTGGTTCCGGGCCGTATCAATGACTTCGCGGATATCCCTGACCCCGGTTAACACGGCGGAAAACTGGATGAAATGGCATCGGGTCCGGGTCGCCATGATCCGGGCCAGGGTGGTCTTGCCGGTGCCCGGCGGGCCCCACAGGATCATGGAAAAGATCCGGTCGTTTTCAATGGCGTTTCGGATCAGCGAGCCCGGTCCCACGGCATGCTGCTGGCCGATGAACTCGTCGAGGTCCAGGGGCCGCATCCGGTCGGCCAGGGGGCGGTGGGCCGCGTTTGACTTCTCCGATTGGTAATCAAACAGGTCCAATTCAAACACCTTGAGGGGACTTATGGATACATAAGTCTGGATTTTGGAATTGTTATCCGGTTTTGGTGGATTTTTTCTTTTTCAGGGCCTTGCGTGGCCGCTGCTCGCCGCGTTTCCGCAGCCACAGCCGGATGGGTACCATCTCCAGGCCGGCCGCTTCCCGGATCTGGTTGATCAGGTAGCGCTGATAGGAAAAATGCACGCCTTCCGGGTAATTGACAAAACAGACAAATGTGGGGGGCCGGGTGCCGGTCTGGGCGGCGTAATAGAATTTCAGGCGGCGGCCGTGATGCATGGAAGGCTCGGTGCGGGTCGTCGCCGCCTCGATGATCCGGTTTAACGGCCCGGTGCCGATGCGGCGGGTGTACTGGTCGTATACCGCATCCGCGAATTCAAAAACTTTGGGCACCCGCCGGCCGGTGAGCGCGGATATGGTCAGAATCGGGGCAAAGCTCAAATACTTGGCCTGGTACCGGATCTCTTCCTTGATCTGCTTGAAAACCCGATCGGATTTTTCCACCAGGTCCCACTTGTTGAGCAGAAAAATACAGGCTTTTCCTTTTTCAAAGGCGTATCCGGCAATGCGCACGTCCTGTTCGGTGATTCCTGCGGCCGCATCGAGCATGATCAGGGCGATGTCACAGCGGTCCAGGCTTTCCATGGCCTTGATGATGGCATACTTTTCAATTTTTTGTTTGACCCTGGATTTCCGGCGGACCCCGGCGGTGTCAATGAGCAGGTAGGGCCGCCCCTGGACCCGGCACAGGGTATCAATGGAATCCCGGGTGGTGCCGGCCTGCTCGCTGACAATGACCCGCTCTTCTCCCGTGATTCGGTTGATCAGCGATGATTTGCCAACGTTTGGCCGTCCGACAACTGCCATGCGGACCGGTTCGATTGCCGCTTCGGCTTTGGTTTCCGGCAGTGCGGCCGCCACGTCGTCGAGCAGGGCGGAAATCCCGTGGCCGTGGGCCGAGGAAAGGGCATACAGGGGTTCTGCGCCCAGGGCGTAAAATTCGTACAAATGCGCCTCCCGGCCGGGATGATCGATTTTGTTCACCGCGAAAAACACAGGGATTGAAAATCCGCGCACCAGGTCCACCAGGTCCCGGTCAAAAGCGGAAATGCCGTTTGCGCCGTCAAACAGCAGAATGACAGCGTCGGCCTCTGCGATGGCCTGGCGGATCTGGTCATGGGTTTTTTGGGCAAAGGTGTCCTTGTCTGCGGCAAAAAAACCCCCGGTATCCACAATGTCAAAATCCACATCGTTCCAGGATGCAGCAGCGTAGTGACGGTCCCGGGTCACGCCGGGAAAATCGTCCACTAGGGCGCTGCGGGTTTTGGTCAGCCGGTTAAACAGAGTGGATTTGCCCGCGTTGGGCGGGCCTACAATGGCGACAACAGGTTTCATGAAAGTTTATATTTTATAGATGATACGATTTTCAGTAATGATAATGTCAACGGCTTTGTCGTGGGATTCCATGGGCAGGGCCCCATAGACCTGGCTTTCAAGGGCAAGCCCGACTTTTCGGGCGGTGTTTGGCAAAAGGGGAATCAGCCGGTCGTACCGCCCTGAGCCGTCACCTAAGCGCCCGCCTTTTTCATCAAAGGCAATGCCCGGAATCAGGGCAATGTCGATGTTGTCAAATGAAACCGGTTTGCACTGGTCAGGATCGGGTTCAAAATCATGTCCGGATGCGGCTTTAAGCTCTGTTTCCATGCTGGTGATCTTAAACAGCCGACACCCGGTTCGTTTTTTGTGGTCAAACAGCGGCAGCACCACTTCCTTGCCAAGCCGGGGGCATGCCTCAATGATGCGCGAAAGGTCAATTTCCACTCCCCGACTCAGATAAAACAGCACCATTTCAGATTCCTGGAAATTGGCAAACTCCAGCAGCTGCTCTTCGATTCGGGCCTGTTTTTGCGCCAGTTCCCGGCTGTTGAAAGAAGCAATTCGCTCCCGGGTTTCTTTGCGCAAGATCAGTTTTTTGTCTTTGACATCTTCCATAACCATTCTCCAAGTCTGATAACCGCTGAATCACCATAGCGTAAAAACGTGCAATTTGCAATAATCATTGACGAAATGGCAGGGGCATGGTAATTGATGGGCGTTTGCCATTGTTAGAAATTTCCGAGAATTATCTAAAATAACTAATATAGGGATCTTATGCTGGAAATCAAGTATGTGCGGCAAAATTTGGATGATGTCCGCAATGCCCTTTCCAAAAGGGGAGATACGGCGGATCTGGAAACTTTTGCCGGCGCTGATGAAAAACGTCGCCGGATCCTGGCTGAACTAGAGGAACTGCGGCACCGCAGAAATGTGGTTTCCGATGAGATCGCGGCCATGAAAAAACAGGGACAGAGCGCAGACGAGCAGATTGCGCAGATGAAAGAGGTCAGCACCCGGGTCAAGACCCTGGAACAGTCCCTGGCCGAATACGAATCCCGGATCAACGAAATTTTGATCCGGATTCCCAACATGCCCCATGAAAGTGTTCCCGAAGGCCGGGATGAAGATGACAACGCCGTGGTCCGGCATGTGGGCCGGCCGCCGGAGTTTGATTTCGAACCTTTGCCCCACTGGACCGTGGGAGAAAACCTGGGAATCCTGGATTTTGAACGGGCCGCCAAGATTGCCGGTGCCCGGTTCCCGCTCTACATGGGCGATGCGGCCTTGCTGGAGCGGGCCCTGATATCGTTTATGCTCAGCCTGCACACCCTGGAGCACGGCTACAAAGAGGTACTGCCGCCGTTTATCGTCAATCGGCATTCCATGACCTGCACCGGGCAGTTGCCCAAGTTTGAAGAGGATTTGTTTAAGCTCGAGGGCCGGGATTATTTTTTGATCCCCACCGCTGAAGTGCCTGTAACCAATATCCACCAGGACGAAATCCTTGACGAAACCGATCTGCCCGTTTATTACACTGCCTTTACCCCGTGTTTCCGGGCCGAGGCCGGTTCTTACGGAAAAGACACCCGGGGTTTGATCCGGCAGCATCAGTTTAATAAAGTGGAGCTTGTCAAATTCGCTGCCCCGGAAAATTCCTATGACGAGCTGGAAAAGCTGCTTTCAGACGCTGAATCCGTTTTAAAGGCCCTGGGGCTCGCCTACCGGGTGGTGCTGCTGTGCACCGGGGACATGGGATTTGCATCGGCCAAAACCTATGATATCGAGGTCTGGATGCCGGCTCAGCAGAAATACAGGGAAATTTCCTCCTGCAGCAATTTCGAATCATTTCAGGCCCGCCGGGCGGGTATCCGGTTTAAGCGCAAGGGCCGCAAGGGCACGGAGCTGGTGCACACCCTAAACGGTTCCGGACTGGCGGTGGGCCGCACACTGGCCGCATTGCTGGAAAATTATCAACAGGCCGACGGCAGCGTGGTGATCCCCGAGGCCCTGTGGCCGTATATGGGCGGCAAGGAAAAAATTAATCTGTGAGAGTCGATCAGTTCCCCAAAGACATTCAGCCGTACCTGATTCCCGAGCCGGGCGGCGATTTGATCTATCGATGCCTGAACTGCCAAAAAGAGTTCGGCATCCGGCATCTGCTCTATACCTGTCCGGCGTGCGGACATGTGCTTTTGCTCTATGATGCCGATTTTGAGCGGTTAAAAAAGATTTCCGGCCCCATGTGGCGGCGTATTTTTGACTACCGCAGGATGCTCAACATCCCCGCCTTAAACGGTATTTACCGGTATCATGAGTTAATCGGCCCCGTTTTGCCCTTAGGTGCCGCAGTCTGCCTCGGCGAAGGCCACACCCCTGTTGTTGAGGCAAACGCCCGGCTCCAGAAAAAAGCCGGAATCCGGTTTTATTTTAAAAACGACGGCCAGAATCCGAGTGCTTCTTTCAAGGACCGGGGAATGGCCAGTGCCCTGAGTTATATCCGCTATCTGCTCCAGCAGGGATATGTGTCTGACGTGCTGGCCGTATGTGCCTCCACGGGAGACACCTCTGCGGCCGCAGCCCTTTATGCTTCGTTTTTGCATCCGGATGTCAAGTCTGCGGTTCTGCTGCCCCATAAGCGCGTCACACCCCAGCAGCTTTCCCAGCCCCTGGGCAGCGGGGCAATGGTCTTTGAAGTGCCCGGGGTATTTGATGACTGCATGAAAATCGTGGAGCACTTGTCCGAGCATTACAACGTGGCCCTGCTCAACTCCAAAAATGCCTGGCGTATTCTGGGCCAGGAATCCTATTCCTACGAGATTGCCCAGGGATTTGAATATGACATGGCCGGCAAGGCCATAGTGGCGCCGGTGGGCAACGCCGGAAACATTACGGCCATCATGAGCGGTTTTCTAAAATTCCATGATCTGGGCATCATAGAGGATCTGCCGCGGATTGTCGGGGTGCAGTCCGAGCATGCCAATCCGGTTTACAAGTATTACCTGGAGCCGGATCCGGAAAAGCGCCGTTTTGAACCCGTGCAGGTCAAACCCAGCGTGGCCCAGGCCGCCATGATCGGCAACCCCGTGTCCATGCCCCGGGTCATCCGGCTGGTGGCCGAATACAACAAGCGGGCCGGACAGCAGAAGGTTTTTGTGGAGGAGGTAAGCGAGCAGCAGATCATGGACTGGCAGCTGCGGGCCAACCGAAACGGCCACGTGGTCTGCACCCACGGGGGAGAATGTCTGGCGGGTCTGGTGGCGGCCAAAAAGAGCGGCAAAATAGCCGCTGATGAAACCGCAATATTGGATTCCACCGCACACGCACTGAAATTTGCCGATTTCCAGCAGATGTATTTTGACAACAATTTTTCCGCGGAATACGGGATCATCCCCAAAGACGAACTGGTCAATGCTCCGGAGCTGGTCTGTCCTGAAGATCTGGACAAAGTGCCCCGGCCCGGCCGCCCTTTGTCCGGAGGGGATTTGTCCCATTTTGTTCAAAGAACTGCTGAAGATATTGCCATGCGCCTTGATTTGAAAAAGGTGTGACCGGATGAAACCCCCTCGTTTGTTTGCCTTGTGCATTCTGCCGGTACTTGTCTGCGGGGTGATTATGTTTTCCGGCCCCGGAAGGAGCCTGGCGGTGTTTTACCAGAAGCATTACGTGGTGGAACGCGACAGGGACAAGGATATCCTGTGTGATCCTTACGTGGTGCAGAAAGATGATTTTGTTGTCCGGATTCTGGAGCAGCGGGGAGATATCGCGCACAAGGATTTCCCGAAATTTCTGGATATTTTCAAGCGGATCAATCCCCGTGTTCAGGATATGGACCTGATATACCCGGATCAGCAGATTCTGATTCCGCTGCGCATCCTCGAGCCCGGGACCCTGAGCGGCCAGGAAACCGGTCAGGTCACCATTCCGGTCATTCCTATCACCGGCTTATCTGAAAATCTCAAACAATTTGCCGATCCCTATACCGTTGAATACGGAGACTGGATTTCCCGGCTCATATCCGAGCGGTTCGGCCGTTATGGCTCAGACGGGTACAAACGGGGCATGCGCTTGTTTAAGATGATGAACCCGGAAATCAAGGACCCGGACAAGGTCCGGGCCGGTGCCCGGATCCGGCTGCCGGATCCGGAAATCAAAAAAGAGCCGTGGTATGCCGACGTGATGGAGCAGGCCCGGCCTGCGGCTGTACAGGAGCCTTCTGACAAAGACAATGCCGTCGAGTCCGGCCGGGCCGCCAATATCCGTGCCGATACCATTGATAAAAGCCAAAACGATGCCAAAACCGGCAAACCTTCGGTTTCCGTTCAGTGGTTTGCGGATTTGTCCGTACTGGCAAAGGCTGCGGAAATTTTAGATGTCCGCATTTTTGACAAGGGGCGTTATTATTTTCCCAGATCCGGGGAAAAGGATTTATCCCTGGATCTTTCGAAGACACCGGTGGTTGAAATTTCCGACGGCAGAAAGTTTTTGCTGACGCGCCGCCAGTGGATCAGCCCCGGCGACCAGGCCGTGCTGCAGGTCTACTGGCGGAACCTGGAGGTGTTGTTTGTCCCCAGGCAGCCGGCGTTGACCTGGCTGCTGGAAAAGCTCATACCAAAGCTGGACCCCGAGGGCTATCAAAACCGGATGGAAATTGACGACAAAGGGCTAAATACGGTATTGCGCGGTCAATTCATTTACCAGCCGCCGGAAAACCGAAACACGATTTATTTAAACATTTTCTCTGATCCGGAGATGAAAACACCCGAGTCTGTATGCGCCTACCTGGAATCCCGGGCGATCACGGTGCGGGATTGGGTGGAAACCCCGGAAAAGTCCGGCTGGATTGTCCATGATACGGAGTTGTCCAATGCCCGCCGCCCTGAGCCACCGGGCGTGCAAACCAGGCGCCCGGAACGGCTGGTGCGCTTTTTGGTGGAAAAGCTCGGCTACACTTATCATGAAAACATTGAGGTCTGCTTTCCCTATGCCGGCTTTCAGGTCCGGGCCGCGGCCAACTTGCTGTCACTGGGGAAAAATGCAGAAATGCTAATTGATTACGGCGATCTGCAGGGAGATGCCGTTGACGCCATTGAAAAAACCGGTTTTCGGGTACTGCAGATACCGCCCGGCTCTGAACCGGATACGATTCTGGAGCAACTCGGGGATGTATTGAATCTGGAAATTATGCCTGACCCCATTTTCTGGACGGCCAATCGCCCCCGTATTCACAATATTTCCCTCCAGGTGCCCGGGGTTTTGGTAAGCAGCCGAAACAGGGGCGGGGGAAAACGGATATTGCTGTCCGATGTCCCGGTTGCCCGGGAGTTTCTTTCATATTTTGATCAGCAGGATATTTCCGTGATCCGGATACACTGACCACACACCACTATCAATAACAAGAACAAAGGAAAGATGGGCTATGGGAAAAAAAACAATGGCGTTTGTGAAGGTGCTTGGAATTGTTTCTATCAGTATCATGTTTTGCGCCTGTGCCCATACCGGAGTTTCCACAGACAAGAAGCAGCAGGCGGTTGCCGCCCGAAACCTCGGGGAGGCCTATATGGCAGACGGCAATTATACCCGGGCATTGCGGGAGCTGTTGAAAGCCGAACACTTAAACCCCAATGATCCGCAAGTTCACAATGCATTGGGGCTGACATATCTGGCAAAGGACAATCCGGAAAAGGCGGTTTCCCACCTGGAGCGGGCCCTGGAACTGCGGCCCCAGTATTCTCCGGCCCGAAATAATCTCGGTGCGGCCTACATCGCCCTTGAGCAGTGGGACAAGGCGGCCGAATGCTTCACGGAAGTGGCAGATGATTTGCTGTATGCTACCCCCTTTTATCCTTTGACCAATCTGGGCTACATTTATTATCAGACCGGCGAATACGAAAAGGCTGAAAAATATTACAACGAGGCCCTGGATCTGGAGTATGGCTTTCCCAAAGCGTTACACGGCCTGGGGCAGGTGTATATGGCCAAGGGCGATATCAACAAGGCGGTGGGGTATCTGGAGCGGGCGAAAGAAAATGCGCCAAAGTCGGCCAGGATCTGCATGGATCTGGGCCGGGCCTACACCCGGCAGCACCAATACCACAAGGCCATAGATGCTTACAAAAAGGCCGCCGCCATTGCCGACGGCTCCGCCCTGGCCGACCAGGCACGGCAGAAGGCAGAAGAAGTCAGAAACATGTGGTAAAAACGGGTCACGGCAATGGTTAAAAGTTCAGGATAAGCGGCGGGCCTTGATTTTCATCAATTTCAGTCTGGCCGAACACATAAAGGGCCGTTTCGTCAATGCGCCCCATCCGGGCGCGGGCTTCGTCTTCGCCTATGCAGGCAATGCTTGAGCCCCGCATGATCAAAGCTTCCACGGGAATCTGTTTTAATTGTTCAGATGCATTTTCCGCTCTTCTGATCATTTCCGCATAATGCCGTTTTTGATTCATGAGCACGGTGTAAATATCCGTGTCAGGTGTTGCTGATTCGAGCAGGGGGATGGCCAATTCCAGGCATGCCTTCCAGTCTTTCGCCTTTTGTGGCATGAAGCGGAAAAAATTGCACAAAAACAATGCCACCTGCGGTAAAAATGCGATCCGGCTGTTTCTCAGCATCACACGGGCCAGCAGGACGTCACGGCGGTCGGCAATATGCTGGTTTATGGCAGAGGCAACCTGGTTGTCAATGTGCCGGCTCAATTTGAGGCGCCGGACGTAGGACAGCAGGCTGTCCCGGGGCACGGGTATGGCTTTTGTCATGGTGTTGTCCGGAAATATCATCCGGGTGTGGATGTCTTTTTCACAAAGGATCTGCTGCAGCCGGTTTATATCGTCTTCTGCCGGTTGCTCCTTTTCAAGCAATGGCTCTATGGCGCACTGACCTTCCCGGTCCGGGTAAAAAATCAGCTCCAGCAGGCTGCACAATTCGGAGTCGTCCACGGCTTCCAGTTCCGGTTCCAGATCCCGGGCGGAGGATGCCCCGGTCATGGACTCCAGGTAATGCACCACCTGCCGGCTTAAAACAATTCCGGCTTCCAGTTGCTGTAAAACTGCCTGGGCCAGTTTTTCGGTAATGTCTTGCATATCCATATTTCCGTGGAACGGCAAAAGAGCCGTAAAACAAACAAAAAAGGGGTGCTGGCGACAGCACCCCTTGATTTGATTTGTGGCGGGAGCGACGAGACTCGAACTCGCGACCTCCGGCGTGACAGGCCGGCGCTCTAACCAAACTGAGCTACGCCCCCGCATAACGGCAATGCCTTTTTTCAGGAAATGGTAGGCGGAACAGGGCTCGAACCTGTGACCTACGGCTTGTAAGGCCGTCGCTCTCCCAACTGAGCTACCCGCCCCCCTTGTCCAGTTCCTGTTGGGGCTCCGGTTCGGAAAACCCCTGTTTGCGGCCGGTCACCCGCAAAAAGATCACCGTTAAACAAAAATATCTTCTACCAACTCTCAAAGAGGCTGTCAAGCCAAAAAGCAATCATGTTTTGCGTTTTTAAATATCGGCAATGGTCGGCCTGTCGTTGTCCCGGGATTGTCCCACGTCATGGGGGGGGAACCCGGAAAAATCTTCTGCATCGTCGTTCTGCCGGTACAGATGGCTGCCTTCTTCCACCACAATGGCCCTGCCGATGACCTCGTCCATGTGCTGTACCGGTACAATCTGGATCTGGCGCATGATGTTGGCCGGAATTTCTTTTAAATCCTTTTCATTGTCTGCGGGAATGATAACGTTGTGGATACCCGCCCGATGGGCAGCCAGGATTTTTTCCTTCAGCCCGCCAACCGGAAGCACCCGGCCCCGCAGGGTGATCTCGCCGGTCATGGCCAGATCCCGGCGCACGGGCAGACGGGTGAGGGTGGAGATAATGGATGTGCACATGGCAATGCCCGCCGACGGCCCGTCTTTTGGCGTGGCGCCTTCGGGCACATGGATGTGAATATCAAATTTTTCATAGAATTTCGGATCAATGTTAAACTGTCCGGAACGGGACCGCACGTAACTAATGGCCGCCCGGGCCGATTCCTTCATCACATCCCCGAGTTTGCCGGTGACATTGAAATCGCCCTTTCCCGGCATAATGGCGCTTTCCACGTAAAGCAGCTCCCCGCCGAACTGGGTCCAGGCAAGACCGGTGACAATGCCCACCAGGTCTTTTTCCTCTAATTGACCGCGCCGGTACTGGACCGGGCCCAGGTATTTTTCAACGGACCTGGAATTGACATGGATGACCTTGTCGGCTCCGGTCTTGGCCACCTTGCGGGCGATTTTCCGGCAGATGGAGGCAATTTCACGCTCCAGGCTTCGCACTCCGGCCTCCCGGGTATATTTGCGGATAATGGCGTAAATGGCATTCTTGGAAAATCTTATTTTTTCCACGTCCAGGCCGTTTAACCGAATCTGCTTGGGCACCAGAAACAATTCAGCGATATTGTATTTTTCATACTCAGTGTAGCCCGGCAGGCGGATGATTTCCATCCGGTCCTGCAGGGGCACGGGAATATCGGGCAGGGTGTTGGCCGTGGTGATAAACAGAATATCTGACAAATCATAGTCCATATCCAGATAATGATCGTTAAACGCGTAGTTCTGCTCCGGATCCAGCACCTCGAGCAGGGCCGCGGAAGGATCGCCCCGGAAATCCATGCTCATTTTGTCCACTTCATCCAGGCAGAACACCGGGTTGTTGGCCCCGGCCTTTTTCAGGCTCTGGATGATCTTTCCGGGCATGGCGCCGATATAGGTGCGCCTGTGGCCGCGGATTTCCGCCTCGTCGCGTACGCCGCCCAGAGAAAGCCGAACAAATTCCCGGCCCGTGGCCCGGGAAACCGATTTGGCCAAAGAGGTCTTGCCCACCCCGGGCGGGCCCACCAGGCAGAGGATCGGGCCCCGGATTTTTTTCACCAGGGCCTGGACCGCCAGGTATTCCAGGATCCGTTCCTTGGGTCGTTCCAGCCCGTAATGATCCTCGTCAAGAATTTTTTCAGCCTGGTCAATGTCTTCTGAAATCTCGCTTTTTTCAAACCACGGCAGGCTCAAAATCCAGTCGATGTAATTGCGCGTCACCGTGGCCTCGGCAGACATAGGGGTCATGCGCTTGAGTTTGCTGAACTCATGGCGGACCTTTTCCCCGGCCTCCTCGGAGAGCTGCTTGTTTTCAATGCGCTCTTCGAGCTCCTTTAGCTCGTTGTCCTCGGACTCGTCTTCGCCCATCTCCTTTTTAATGGCCCGGATCTGTTCGTTGAGATAATAATTTTTCTGACTCTGCTCCATCTGCTTTTTGATCCGGTTCTTGATCCGCTGATCGGTCTGGAGGATAACGGTTTCCTGATTGATCAGCTCGATGAGATAGGTGAGCCGTTCGGTCAGCGGCTGGGTTTCAAGCAGCTGCTGGTTGTCTCTGGCCTTGAAGGAAAACTGAGCCGCTACGGTGTAGAGCAGTTCCACCGGATCGGTGAGATTGGAGATGGTGTCAACGGTTTCCTTGGATATGTTTTTGTTCTGCTGGGTGTAGGCCCTGAAGGCATCCACCACGTTGCGCAGGTATGCCTCCTTTTCGCCTTCCTCGAGTTCGGGTTCTTCGAGAAGCTCCAGGTGAACTTTGAAGAAACTTTCGTTTACCTCAAAATCTGTGATTCTCGCCCGGTGTTTGCCCTCCACCACAGTTTTGACCGTGCCGTCGGGCAGGCGCAGCATTTGGAGCACCTTGGCCACGGTCCCGATGCGGTTGATGTCTTTTTGCTTGGGGTGGTCCTCTCCCGGATTGGTCTGAGTGGCCAGGAAAATATATTTTTCCTCGTCGTTCATGGCTTCGGACAACGCATTGATGGATTTTGTCCGTCCCACAAACAACGGTGAGACCATATGGGGAAACACCACAATATCGCGAAGGGGCAGCAGCGGCAGTACCGCCTGGCCCTTTTGGTGGTCGCTGGTTTTAAATATTTTGGGTATATTAATCATAAGTTTATCTGATGACACTTTCATGGGTTTGGTGCAGGACCGCCGGTTCCGGCGATCCTGCACATTGGGATCGAAAACACGAAAGGAGGAGGAAAGAAGGTGTGTTCAGGCCGGGGTGTTTATGCCTGTTTCTTGGATTCCTGCTCGTAGAGCAGTATCGGCTCCTCCCTGTTGAGCACAACTTCTTCGCCCACAACACATTCTTTTACACCGGGAATCGAGGGCAGCTTGTACATAATCTCAAGCATTGTTGATTCGATAATGGCCCGCAATCCCCGGGCGCCGGAATTTCGCTTCATGCTTAGATTGGCAATGGCGGCAAGGGCGCTGTCAGTAAAGCGCAAATTGACGCCCTCGATTTCAAACAGTTTTTGAAACTGCTTTATCAGCGCATTTTTGGGTTCTGTGAGGATTTTGATCAGCGCCTGCTCGTCGAGATCCTGCAAGGTCGCCACAATGGGCAGCCGGCCCATGAATTCCGGGATCAGGCCGAACTTGATCAGGTCCTCGGTTTCCACCATCTGCAGCAGGTCACTTGTGGAGCGTTCCCGCTGGCTGACGATGTTGGCCCCAAAGCCCATCATGTGAGAGCCCGTGCGGCGCTCGATGATCTTATCCAGGCCCGTGAATGTGCCGCCGCAGATAAACAGAATGTTGCTGGTATCCACCTTGACAAAATCCTGCTGGGGGTGCTTGCGTCCCCCTTTTGGCGGAACGCTTGCCTGGGTGCCTTCGATGATTTTCAGCAAAGCCTGCTGCACGCCCTCGCCGGACACGTCCCGGGTAATCGAGGGATTGTCTGACATCATGGCAATTTTGTCAATTTCATCGATGTAGACAATGCCGCGCTGGGCTTTTTCCACGTCGTAATCAGCATTCTGCAACAGTGCCAGGATGATGTTTTCCACATCCTCGCCAACATAGCCCGCTTCGGTGAGACTGGTGGCATCCGCAATGGTAAACGGCACGTTCAGAAACCGGGCCAGTGTCTGGGCCAGAAGTGTTTTGCCACAGCCGGTTGGTCCGATGAGCATGATGTTGCTTTTGTGCAGTTCCACCTCATCGGTGGCCAGTTTCGAGTCCAGCCGCTTGTAATGGTTGTGAACCGCAACAGACAATACCTTTTTGGCATGATCCTGCTGGATCACGTATTCATCGAGCTGGTTTTTAATGTCAGCGGGCGTGAGTATTCTGTCGGAAATATCAATGTCCTTGATGTTTTCCTCTTCAATAATCTCGCTGCACAGCTGGATGCACTCATCGCAGATATAAACCGCAGGACCGGCAATCAGTTTTTTGACCTCCTGCTGGTTTTTGCCGCAAAATGAGCAGAAGAGGTTGTCGTTTCCTTCTCCGCCCTTATATGATGACATGTAATGCCTCCTTAATCACTGATTTTATCGAGATCGTCACGGTTGTTGATCACGTGGTCCACGATCCCGTATTCGGACGCTTCCAGACCGCTCATGAAAAAATCCCGGTCCGTGTCTTTCTCGATCTTTGAAATATCCTGCTTTGTGTGAAATGCAATGATTTCATTGAGTCTTTGTTTAAGACGCAGTATCTCCTCTGCCTGGATCTTGATATCCGCGGCCTGTCCCTGAACACCGCCCAGGGGCTGGTGGATCAGGATGCGCGAGTTGGGCAGGGAATATCTTTTGCCCGCTGCACCGGCAGCCAGCAGTACCGCCCCCATGGAAGAGGCCTGTCCGATGCATACCGTTGCGATATCGGGCTTGATGTACTGCATGGTGTCATAGACTGCCAGACCGGAGGTCACGGACCCGCCCGGGGAATTGATATAGAAATTGATATCCTTGTCCGGATCTTCAGATTCGAGAAAAAGCAACTGGGCAATGAGCAGATTGGCGATTTCATCGTTGATCTGGGTGCCCAGAAACACGATCCGGTCTTTTAACAACCGGGAATATATGTCATAGGCCCGTTCGCCCTTGCTGGTTTGTTCGACGACCATGGGGATTAACGCCAAGGTAAATGCCTCCTTGTTAACAGGTTAAGATTTTATCTGACAATCTCATTTCAGGGCTGCATGTGATGATCAATCCCTGCAGCCTGTGGGCACAGGGATTTTTGCATTCCTGTCTTACTTGCTTTCATCCGCGGTTTCGCTTTCCGCTTCCACTTCTTCGATGTTTGCATGATTAATAATAAGATCGATGACCTGTTTTTCAAGTAATGCATGCTTAAAACCGTCAAGGCGCTCCGGATTCTGCTTGTAATAGGACTTGATCATGTCTGCGGGCTGTCCGGTGGACTCGGCGATTTTTTCATATTCCGGCTCCAGCTGGTCATCGGTGACCTCCAGATTCTCCTGCTCAATGATTTTGTTGAGCAAAAGATGCCGGCGCACCTGCTGTTCAGCCACCCCCCGGTACTGGGCTTCCATGTGCTCACGGGTCAGGCCCAGCTGCTCCATGGAAAGTCCATTTTGGGAAAATTTCATCTCTGCATCCCGAATGATTTCATCCATTTCAGAGCGGACCAGAACTTCGGGAACTTCAAATTCCTCTGTGAGCAGTTGATTGAATATTTGTTCCTGCAATTCCTGGTCTGTCCGCTTTTGGTAACCCTGCTCCAGATGGCTGCGGATTTCGGCGCGAAGATCCGCAAGGGTTTCATATTCGCCGAAGTTTTTGGCAAATTCGTCATCCACGGGCGGCAGAATCTCCTGGCGCAATTCTTTTAATACCACATGGTATGTGATTTCTTTTCCGGCCAGCTCGGGTTTTTGGTAATCTTCGGGAAACTGCACCGCAATTTCCTTTTCCGCGCCGGGCTGCATGCCCTCGATGGCCTTGTCGAAATCTTCAGGAAAACCCGATGCCCCCAGTTTGATGGTATCATCGTTTGTCAGGGGGGCGTCATCTGCGGGCTGGCCGTCTTTGAATCCCTGGTGATCAATGACAACATAATCATCCTTGACAACGGGGCGCTGTTCTTCCACGGGTTCATACCTGGCCAGGTGCTGGCGGAGACGTTCGACCTGGGAATCGATTTCTGATTCATCCAACCGGTAAACGGTTTTTTTCAGGTTCAGGCCCTTGTATTCCACATCTGGGAGCTCGGGCTTGAGTTCCACAGTGGCTGCATATTTGTAGTCGTTTTCCGGGTCGAGATCCGGGGCATCCACATCCGAGGTTTCCAGTACCGTCAGGTCGGCCTCCTTTATGGCCTCGGGAAACGATTCCTGGACCAGTGTAGAGGCCACGTCTGCATGCACATCCTTTTTAAAGTGCCGCTCCAGAACGGAACGCGGAGCCTTGCCGGGACGATAGCCTTTGAGCTTTGCGGTTTTCTTGAGCTGCTTATAGGCTTCATCGAGTTTATCGGTGACCTGCTGCCGGGGCAGCTCCACGTGGACTTTCTTTTTGACACTGCTTACGTCTTCAACTTTTACCTGCATGATGTTCCTTTCCAGCCATATGGGTCTGAGGTTCTGTTCCCGCTTTTCCTTGCGGGAAGAAAGTTTTTGGATTGGTGCGAGAGGGGAGACTCGAACTCCCATTCTTTTTCAAGAGCTGGATCCTAAGTCCAGTGCGTCTACCAGTTCCGCCACTCTCGCAAACATTTTTCTTTATTTTCAGCGTTGGTTTCGGTAAACAGAATTGGCGGTCTGTCATTGACATCCATAGCATGCCGGAAGCGGGCATAAAAATCCCGACAGCGGAGGCTAAGAAAACCACACAGGGTCCGGGCAAGTACCAACTATCCGAAATTATAGCATAATTAAAATGTGTATCATGTTAAAATAATATTAATTGCCCATAGTGTCAAGGAAAATTAAGGTGCAGAAAGATTCAAAAGTCAATAAATCTTGCTGTTTTCAGCGCCATGCGGTTTTGACGGGCATTGTTTGCCTGCTGGTTTTCGCGGCAATTGTAGGCGGAAATTTCAGTGCGGCACAGGCCCGGTCCGTGGATATGCCGGTGGTGGTCGTGGATCCGGGCCATGGGGGCAATGACAAAGGAGGGCAGGGCCCGGGCGGCGAACTGGAAAAGCAGGTGTGTCTGGAACTGGCCAAAAAGCTTGAAGCCGCCCTGGACGGCAGGGCGCAGGTGATCATGACACGAACCGATGATTACGGGATGTCTGTTGATCAACGGGCTTCTCTGGCCAACAGGCATCAGGGGGATATACTGATCAGCCTGCACACCGGGGCAAGCAACAATTCTGCGGCCAACGGCCACTCCATTTATTATGACCTGCCGCCCGGGGGGGATCAGGGCCCGGCAGTCGCAGACCATGACAGCGCAATCCCCCGTAAATGGGACCGAATCCAGCACGGGCACGTCCGGGCATCGTCTTTGCTGGCCGAAAGTCTGCGGGTGCAGATCAATCAAATTGAAATGCCCGGCGACGCTGATGTGATGCAGGCCCCCATGGCTCTTCTCCACGGCCTGGACATGCCGGCGGTGATCTATGAAACCGGGTATATAACGCATCCGGCAATGGCCAAAGCGCTTGAAAACCAGAGCTACCTGGAAGCCCTGGCCCGGGTGCTGGCTGAGGGGATCATGAAATATTTACGGGACAGCTCCTGAAAACCTATGCTTTTTTCTTTGCCTTGCATGCCCGGCAAAAGGGTGGTAAAACGGCGCCAGCAATTTTACGGGGCGTAGCGCAGCCTGGCAGCGCGCCTGCTTTGGGAGCAGGAAGTCGCAGGTTCAAATCCTGCCGCCCCGACCAATCACTCCTGTTATTCCTGCCCTGCCAGTTCGGAGAAGTATTTGATGGTGCGCGACAGGCCGGTGTATAAGTCTGTGGCGGCCTGCCAGTTTAAAAGCTGCCGGGCCTTTGTGGTGTCGGGCCGGCGGCGGACGGGATCGTTTTCCGGCAGTGGCGCAAACACAATGCCGGCCTCTGTTTTGGTCATTTCCACGATTTTTTCGGCCAGGGCAAGAATCGGGGTCTCCTGAGAGTTGCCCAGGTTCCCGGTCCGGTGGTACCGGCCGGGGTGTCCATCATGGTCATGAGCCCTTCGACCATATCGTCAACATAGCAGAAAGACCGGGTCTGGCTGCCGTCACCGTAGATGGTGATGTCTTTTCTTTAACAAAGCCGTTCCGGAGATTCAACACAATTGCCGCGGTCAGCCATTGG
>JAGTVF010000301.1 GCA_018224315.1 Desulfobacterales bacterium
CGCACTCAAAATACAGGAAAGATGCCGTGAAAAAAACAATGAAACCTGCCTGGAAAATATTTCTTTTCAGCATACTGGCCGTTATGCTGACAGTCGCCGGCAGCCGTGGACTGACCTTTGGGCAGACAGCACCGGAAAACCACCTCAACAACACCGGGCGCTGGGCCCATGAACAAAGCGATCTATCCCCTGACCCGCAACTTGTATTCGGGAAGCTGGACAACGGGTTTGGCTACGTGCTCATGGAGAATGCAAAGCCCGAGGGCCGGGTGAAAATGCATTTAAACGTCGATGCCGGCTCATTTCACGAGACCCCGGAGGAGCGCGGGATCGCTCATTTTCTCGAACACATGCTTTTTGCAGGGACCCGAAACTTTCCATCCGGCGAACTGGTGAAGTATTTTCAGCGCATCGGCATGAAATTCGGCCCGGATGTCAACGGCCGTACGGGTTTTTACAACACCACCTATGATCTGGACCTGCCCCGCAGCGATAAAAAGGATGTCACTGAAGGGCTTTTGGTCATGCGCGATTTCGCATCAGAAGCCCTGCTGGAACCCGGGGAAATCGAAAAGGAACGATCCGTTATCCTGGCTGAAAAACGAACCCGGGACACCCCGGATTACCGAACTTTCAAAGAAACCTTCGGCTTTGAGCTGCCCGATACCCGAATTGCCGCGCGCATGCCCATTGGCACCCGGCAGACCATTGAAAATATCGACCGGCAGATGCTGGAGACCTTTTACCATTCCTGGTACCGCCCGGGGCGACTCACTTTGATTGCCGTGGGCGATTTTGACCCGGAGACCATGGAAAAACTGATTGAAAAACGCTTTTCCGGCCTTGCCGCAAAGGCTCCGGAAAAACCAGAACCGGAATTTGACGAATTTGCACATGACGGCCTCAAAGCTTTTTATCATCATGAACCCGAAGCCGGCAGCACCCGGGTGGCCATTGAAACCCTCACCCGGGATCCAAAACCAGCCGACAGCAGGAATTATCAGCAAAAACAACTGCTGTCAGAAATGGCTGACAACATTATCGGCCACCGCCTGGACCGGCTGCGCAACGAGCCGGACGCCCCCTTTACACAAGCCGACATTTTCTCGGGCCATTATCTCAAATTTGTCAAAGCCGGGGAAATCAGCGCCAAATGCGATCCTGAAAACTGGGAAAAAAGCCTTTCTTTGATCGAACAGACCCTGCGCCGGGCCCTGGAGCACGGATTTACCGGCTCCGAGGTCAAACGTGTGCAAAAGGAATTCACCAATCGCCTGAAACAGGCGGTCAAAAGCGCTTCAACCCGTGAAAACGGTCAGATTGCCGGTCAACTCCTGCACCATTTAAACGCCAAACGTGTTTTCCAGTCCCCGGCCCAGCGCCGGGATCTGCTCCAGCCGGTAGTAGACAGCGCCACGCCGGAAAAACTGCACGAAATGTTGAAAAACCACTGGGCCCCATCCCACCGGCTGGTGCTGGTGACCGGAAATGCCGATCTGGCGGAAGACGCTGAAACCGGAAAAAAGAAAATCACTTCTGCATACCGCCAGAGCCGCCAAACCGAAGTGCCGGAACCGGACACAGAAGAGACCTTTGCGTTTCCATACCTGCCGGCGCCCTCGGGTAAAGCGGCAATTACCGATCAGACAAAGCTGGCCGAAACCGGGGTGACCCGGGTCCGGTTTGCAAACAACGTGACCCTGCTGGTCAAAAAAACCGATTTTACCGACAACCAGGTACTGACGGCCATGAGTTTCGGCCGGGGGGAAGCAGCCGAACCCCAGGACATGCCCGCGCTTTCGGAGATGACCGGCAAGGTCATCAATTCCGGCGGTCTGGGAAAACTCTCAGACGACGAACTCAGCCGGGCCCTTGCCGGCACCACCACCCGGGTTTCTTTTGATGTGGAAGAAGACAAGTTCGTATTTTCCGCCAGATCCGTACCCGATGAAACCGAGCTGATGTTTCAACTGCTCTACCACCATCTGCAGGACCCGGGATTCCGGCAGACGGTCCTGCAACGGGGCGCCCGGCAGCTGACCCAGAAATATCGGTCCCTGTCCCATTCGGTCCAGGGCGCCATGGCCATCCAGGGGCAGAAATTTCTCGCCGGCGGAGATTCGCGATTCGGATTTCCGGACCCGGAGGCCATTTCCCGGGTGCGCATGGATGATATCCGCAGCTGGATCACCCCGGCCCTGACCAAAGGGCCCCTGGAGATCGCAGTGGTGGGCGACATTGACGAAAATGCCGTCATTGATGCCGCAAGCACCTTTTTCGGCGCCATGCCCCAAAGAACCGATTTCCGGGAGGCTGAGCCTGTCAGCACTCCTGAGTTTCCCAAAAAACAAGAACTTGAACTTTCCGTGCCCACGCGCATTTCCAAGGCGCTGCTCGTGGCCGCCTATCCCACAACCCATATCTGGGATATTCATCAGGCCCGGCGGCTGTCTGTACTTGCCGATATTTTCTCCGACCGGATGCGCATCCGGATCCGGGAAAACCTCGGGGCCTCTTATGCCCAGGGCGCCGGCCACTCCCCGAGCCGGGCATATCCGGACTACGGGCTGCTTACCGGCTATGCGGTCATTGATCCGGATGAAATGGATACCGTTGAAAAAGTCATGGCCGACATTGGCGCCAAGCTTCAGGCTGACGGGGCCACGAAAGATGAATTAAAGCGCGCCCTGGAACCCACTTTCACTCAGATCCGCGAACAGCTCAAAACCAACGAATACTGGCTGCACACCGTGCTCAAAGGCGCCGGCCGACACCCGGAGCAACTTCAGTGGAGCCGTACCCTGCTGGCCGATTACACGGGTATTACTGTGGACCAAATCAACCAGACGGCGCGAAAATGGCTCAAACCAGCGCATGAAGCGGTTATCCGCATCCTTCCGGAACCCGGGGAGGCCGACAAAGACCCGCACGGACCGGAAGATCAATAATGACAACGGCAATTATTGACTTTACCACATATGGCCAATCCGTGCCCGAAGCCCTTGCCCGGGCCGGGGCCGATTCTGTGCTGGCCGGGCAGGACCGGATCCTGATCAAGCCCAACCTGGTGACCGACACCCCTTTTCCGGTGACCACATCACCGGAGTGCTGCGGGGCGCTCATAGACGCAATCCGCGCGTGCAAACCAGACGCGGAAATCATCATTGCCGAAGGCACGGGAGATCCGTCCTGTGACACCATGGAAGTTTTTGACACCCTGGGATATACCCGGCTGGCCGCGCACAAACAGATCCGGCTGGCCGACTTAAACACCGAAACCCTCAAAAAGATGAAAAATCCGGCCTGCCGGCGGCTGCCCGAGTTCTGGATCCCGGAAATCGCCCTGTCCTGCTTTATCATTTCCGTTCCCGTGTTAAAGGTCCACACCCTGGCCAAGGTGACCGGAACGCTGAAAAACATGATGGGATTTGCCCCGCCGTCGCATTATTCCGGCGGCGGGGCGTGGAACAAGGCCGCTTTGCACAGCCGGCTCCAGGAAGCCATTTCCGATTTAAACTGTTACCGGCAGCCGGATTTCAGCCTGGTTGACGCCTCGGTGGGCATGGCCGACTCCCACCTGGGCGGAAGGCAGTGCGATCCGCCCGTTGGAAAACTCATCGCCGGATTTGACCCGGTGGCCGTGGACCGTGCCGCAGCCGGCCTGCTGGGTCTGAACTGGCAAGACATCGGCCATCTCAAAAAACCCGTATTATAGCCGATAGCAGTGAAAATCCGGATCAGCATGAACCTTACCGCTGCAGGCGGGAAAACGCCTTAGGTTTTTTTGCCGATCCCTATTGCCTGCACCGGCCGGATCTGGTATGAGGTGGCAAACCAGTGCGCAGCAAATCCTTACATGCTCCTGTTGTATCCGGATAAGCGCTTGATTCAATCATTGCAAAGGGCCTTTTATGAACAGCCAGAAACACGCCCCAACCGCTCCGGCCCCCTTCAAGGACCGGGTCTGGGATTTTTTCGCCTCAGTACGGCTTTCCGTGGTGCTGCTGCTGAGTTTGGCAGCCACATCCATTATCGGCACGGTTATTCCCCAGAATGCGAATCCGTCTGTATATGCCCGCAAATTCGGGCCGGATCTTTATTCTGTGCTCGATGCGCTCAGCATCTTTAACATGTACCAATCCTGGTGGTTTCGGCTGCTGTTGTGCCTGCTTGTCATCAACCTGGTGGTCTGTTCGGTGCGCAGGCTCAAAGCCACCTGGAAAGTCATTTTCCCCAAAAAAACCCATTTCAATCCCGACCGGTTTAAAAAGGCCCCCGGCCGCATCGAGTGGCAAGTGTCAGACACCGCTGCCGGGGATCTGAAAAACACCATCGAACAATACATGCAAAAACGCTATTCCCACGTGCAGACCCGACAGGAGGACAATTCCTGGTGGATCTTCGGAGAAAAGGGCCGGTGGACAAGGCTTGGGGTTTACGGGGTTCACTTGAGCGTAGTCCTGCTGGTCATCGGCGGGCTGATGGGATCTTTGTTCGGATTTGAGGGGATGATGAACGTACCCGAGGGCGAGGCCCGCCGGACCATCAGCCTGCGCCATTCCGATGAGACACGGCAGCTGGATTTTTCCGTGCGTTGCGATGATTTCACGGTTTCCCACTATCCATCCGGCCGGCCAAAGGAATACCGCTCAGACATCGCCATCATGGAAGATGAAAAAGTGGTCGAAACCCACCGGCTGCGGGTCAATGATCCGCTTCGCTACAAGGGCATCAATATTTTCCAGTCCTCCTACGGGCAAAACGCGGCCGAAGCATTTACCATCGTGTTTACTGACACCGAATCCGGGATGCGGTTTGAAAAAAAAGGGGCCATTGGAAAAACCGTGACGCTTCCGGCAGGCAGGGGGAAGTTGACTGTAGAGGATTTTTCCGGCAATTTTGCCTTCAGGGGCCACAATGTGGGCCCGGCGTTTCTGGCCAACCTGAAGCCGGCATCCGGAGAGCAGCGGCCGGTGCTGCTGCCCGTGAACTATCCCAAATTCGACCGGATGCGGGGCGGCGATTATGCCATATCCATTGAAGACGTGGAATACACCTATTATACCGGTCTGCAGGTAACCCGGGATCCGGGGGTTCCGCTGGTATATATCAGTTTTGCCCTCATGATTCTGGCCTGCTACATAACCTTTTTTATGTTTCAGCAGAAAATCGGCATCGAGCTCGACGACAGCGGCAACGGTGTCCGGGTTGCGGTAGCCGGCATCTCAGAACGCAAGCGGCCCGGCATCAAAACCGCAGTGCGGCGCCTGGCCGCAAAGCTTCAAAAACAGACAAACCAACGCACAGCGGGATAACCGCGTGCCAAACGGTCAAACTTTGCAGGACAAACCATGCCAAACAGCGAAACCCTATTCACCGTTGTCACCTTTATCTATGGCCTGGCATTTATTCTCTATGTTGCTGCCTGGATATTTAAAAAATCCCTGCCGGGCAAAACGGCCACAGGGGTGCTCATCGCCGCGGCCGCGGGCAATGCCGCGGGCTTTGTGCTCAGATGGGCCGAATCCCACCAGATGGGCTATGGCTATGTGCCATTGTCCAACCTGTATGAATCCCTTGTATTTTTTGCCCTCTGCATCGCCGTGATTTACCTGGTTGTGGAGTACCGGTACAAGGTCCGTACCATCGGCGCGTTTACCTCCATTGTCCCGTTTCTGTCCATGGCCTATGCTTCTCTGCCCTCGATGGACAGCCAGATCCAGCCTTTGATTCCGGCCCTGCAAAGCAACTGGCTCATTGCCCATGTCATCACCTGCTTTCTGGGATATGCCGCATTTGCCATTGCCTGCGGCATCAGTATCATGTATTTGATCAAATCCGCCTCGGCCAGCCCGGATACCGGGGCCGCGGGACGGTTTCCGGACGCAGAGACAATGGATGAGCTGACCCATCAGATGATCGCTTTTGGTTTTTTGTTTCTGTCCGTGGGCATCATCACCGGCGCCATCTGGGCGGACCAGGCATGGGGACGTTACTGGGGCTGGGATCCCAAGGAAACATGGTCACTGATTACCTGGCTGATCTATGCCACGTTGCTGCATGCCCGGTTCATGCGGGGATGGGAGGGCAGGCGAATTGCCTATCTGTCGTGTCTCGGGTTTGTGGCGGTTTTGTTTACCTACTTCGGAGTCAATTTGCTTCCCGGGCTGCACAGCTACCAATAACCCATGTACTGGCTGCACGCAGGACGCATTTGCTATTTTCATTGACAATTTTGCTCAAACCCGATATTGAATTTGTCTTGATCAAATCTGTTCCGGATCTTTAGATATATCCATTATAAGCAAGAATGGTATTGCCCATTTTCCGATGAACCCCAAACAGTTTTGACGGAGTCCCCATGAGCACACAATCGGACAACCAAACGGCCGCCGCCGGCAATCGCTCCTCCGGATGGGTGGTATTTGTTTTTTTCATGATCGGATTGGTCGCAAGTATCATCTCGGGATGGGTCGCCTTTCCAGAACTGCTGTACTCCACCAAGCAACAGCCCATCGATTTCAACCACCAGGTCCATCTCGAACAGATGGGCGGTCAGTGCAACTCCTGCCATTTCTTCAGAGAAGACGGCAGTTTTTCCGGATCTCCCACCCTGGAAGAATGCAAAAGCTGCCATATGTACCCCATGACCGGCAATGAAAACGAACAAAAATTCATAGACGAATATGTCAACCAGGACAAGGAAGTGCCCTGGTTGATTTATGCCGAGCAGCCGCCCTGCGTATTTTTCTCCCATGCCGCCCATGTCAAAGGCGCGGATATGCAGTGTGCCACCTGCCACGGGGATATCGGACATTCCACATCCCTGCGCGAATATCAGGAAAACCGGATCACCGGCTACAGCCGGGATATATGGGGCAAAAGCATGCTGCGCCTGGGCGAGCCCGACCATGGCGGCCGCCACCAAAAAATGAACGACTGCGCTGAATGTCATTTGAAAGAAACCGGCAGCAAAGGCGACTGCTTCCAGTGCCATAAATAGATTTTGCGGGAAACACCAATCTCACAGACGCGATGTGGATATACAGACAAGGGGTAGATTCATGAAAATCGATCGCAGATGTTTTTTGTCGCTCGTCATCGGCGGAGCCGTGGGGACAACATTGACCCCGGTGCCATGGAAACTCACCGACGACATCGCCATCTGGACCCAGAACTGGTCCTGGACGCCGGAGCCCGAAGACGGACCCAGCAAATTTGTCAAATCCGTATGCACCCAATGCTCCGGCGGATGCGGCATCATAGCGCGCACCATCGGCAACCGGGCCATTAAAATCGAAGGCCAACCCGATCACCCGGTCAACAACGGCAGTCTCTGCCCAAAGGCCATTTCCGCCACCCAGCACCTCTACGGCCCTTCCCGAATCCAGGGCCCAATGAAGCGGGCCGGTGAACGCGGCCAGGGCAAATGGGAAAAAATTTCCTGGGACGAAGCCATCAGCACAGTCACTGAAAAACTGGCCGAGCTGCGGACCCGGGGCAAACCCCATAGCGTGGCCTGCATCTCGGATACCGACCGCAATTCTGTGGCCTACCTGCTGGACCGCTTTTTACGGGCCTACGGATCGCCCAATTTCATTCGTACCCCATCATCTGCAGACGCACAGGAGCTGGCCCTTTATTTGTCCTTTGGCAGACAGGGCACCATTGGCTATGATTTCAAGCAGTCCGACTTTATCCTCAGCTTCGGCTGCGCCCTCATGGACGGCTGCGATGCAGCCGGACAGATGATGTCGGCTTTCGGGGACATGGACAAAAAAACCCGCCTTGTCCAGATCGAAGCACGGCTGTCGGATACCGCAGCCAAAGCCTCCCAGTGGGTTGCCGCCAAACCCGGGACCGAAACCGACCTGGCCCTCGGGCTCGGCCATGTGATGGTCCGCGACGGACTGTATGACAAGGCATTTATTGACAGCCATGGCTTTGCATTTGAAGACCGGGAAGATGAGGCCGGAAATGCTTATCCCGGATACCGCAGCCTGGTCCGGGACTACTCTCCGGAAAAGGTTGCCAAAACCACGGGACTGCCGGAAAAAACCATTGAATCGCTGGCCCGCGCCTTTGCCCGCGCCCGCAGGCCCGTGGCTGTCACCGGATTCAGCAATCCCGCTGCAGCCAGCGTCAATCAGGCCCTTGCGGTTTTTGCATTAAATGCTTTGGCCGGCAACTTCCAGAAACCCGGCGGGGTGTTTGTCATTGACGAGCCCGATTACCTGAGCTGGACGGAAATGAAAATTGACAAAACCGCCTCTGCCGGCAACCAGCAAGCCCGGATCGACGGTGCCGGCACCAAACGGTTTGCCCATACCCGCTATCTGCCAAACCGGCTGCCTGAAGCCATCAATTCATCACAAGGCGATAGCCCGGTCCAGGCCCTTCTTGTGGCCGGCGGCAACCCGCTCTATACCCTGGCCGACCCCCAAAGCGCAAAAAAAGCTTTTGAAAAAATTCCTTTTATTGTGAGTTTTTCCACCTTCATGGATGAAACCGCAGAGCAGGCCGACCTGCTGCTGCCCCATCCTCATTTCCTGGAATGCTACCAGGATGTGCCCACTCCCGCTGGCATGGCCAAAACCGTCATCAGCCTGGCCCGTCCGGTGGTCAAACCCGTCTATGACACCCGGCACACGGGTGATGTGATCATCGAGACGGCCAAAAATCTGGGCGGATTTATTGAAAATGCCTTTCCCTGGAAAAACCATGAGGATTTCCTGAAAAAAACCCTCTCGGATCAATGGGAAACCCTTGAGAAACAGGGCTACTGGACAGATGACAGTTCCCGGGACAATTCCCTGGAAAAACTTTTCCGCACATCTTCCCAACGCTTCGAATTTCTTCCCAGGGCCGGCTTTGAAACCCAGGGCAGCGAAAATCCAAAATCGAAAGTGCAAACCGTTTCCCTGCCCGGCGATGTCAATGAACTGCCCCTTGTGCTGGTGCCGTATTCCACCATCCGTATTTCCGGCGGGGCTGTGGCCAATACGCCGTTTATGACCAAAACCGTGGACGCCAACGTGATTGCGCAGCAGGATGTGTTTGTGGAGATCAATCCTGAAACCGCATCCGAATACGGACTCTCCCAGGGCGACAAGGCAACGCTGAAAACCCCTGCAGGCAATGCGAAAGTTCGCGTCAACCTGTTTGAAGGCATCATGCCGGGACTCGTGGCCATGCCCGCCGGCCTGGGACGCACCGGGTTCAGTGACTACATCGCCGGCAAGGGCGTCAATGTCTACGGCCTGATTGCACCGGCAGCCGACCCGGCCTCGGGACTCAATGCTGCATGGGGGGCCAGAGCCGCGATTGGAAAAGCCTGATATCGCCATCATCCTTGACATATAACCCGATAATGAGGTCTTTTAATGGCACAACAACCCCAACATACCAAGACAAAACGATACGGGATGGTCATTGATCTGGACAAATGCACCGGATGCGGCGCCTGCATGGTGGCCTGCTATGCTGAAAACAACGTACCGTTCCGGCAGGATGATTCCGACAAGATGCGGAGCCTCAACTGGATCCGGGTAATGAAGGTAGACAATGGCAAGGCGTTTCCGGACACGGAAGTCTGCTATATTCCCATGCCCTGCATGCAGTGCGACGGCCAGCACATGCAGGGCCACTCCCCCTGTGTGTCGGTCTGCCCGGCGGTGGCCACGGACTATGATTATCCCACCGGCATTGTCAGCCAGATCTACACCCGGTGTTTCGGCTGCCGCTACTGCATGGCCGCCTGCCCCTATCATGCCCGGAAATTCAACTGGTGGGATCCCAAATGGCCCGCAGATATGGAAAAGTACCTCAATCCGGATGTATCCGCCCGCATGCGGGGTGTGGTGGAGAAATGCTCTTTTTGTTACCACCGGTACCAGAAGGCCCGTGACAAGGCCTATGTGGAGGGCAGAGATGAACTGCATGAAGATGAATACCAAACCGCCTGCACCCAGGCCTGCCCCACCAATGCCATTACTTTCGGGGACCTGTACAATCCCGAGCATGCGGTCCACAGTCTGAGCCGGAGCAAAAACGCCTTCCGCCTGCTGGAACGACTCAACACCAATCCAAAGGTTTATTACCTGAGTTCAAAGAGCTGGGTCCGGCGGGTTGCAGACAATTACCTGGAAGGCGAAAACCCCGAGCAGGTCGCAAAGGCCCGCAAGGCAGCGGCAACCCATTAATTTTATACAAAACACCAAGGAGTTAACTGATCATGACGACACCAGCGATTCCCGAAGGTGTAAAACGATGCTCCACCCGACAATTTACACTGTGGCTGGCAGTAGTCGGCGCCGTGCTTTTGTGGGGCGTCTATGCCATGTTTTTGATATGGTACAAGGGGCTTAACCAGACCGGCATGAATGATGCCTATGGTTTTGCCCTGTGGATCTGGGCGGACCTGGCTGTGATTGCCCTGGGCGGCGGCGCCTTTTTTTCCGGTTTTCTAACCTATATCATCGGCAAAAAGGAACTCAAAAGCATTATCAACTATGCCGTGATCATCGGGTTTATCTGCTATAGTTCGGCACTGCTGATCCTGGCTTTAGACATTGGCCAACCCTTGCGGGGATGGTTTATTTTCTGGCATGCCAATGTGCATTCCATGCTCACTGAGGTGGCTTTTTGTCTGTCATGCTATTTTGCCGTGCTCACCATCGAGTTTATCCCCCTGGTGCTGGAAAATCCCAAACTTGATCGGATTCCGTTTCTGCATCATTTAAGCCACAACATGCATGAAGTCATGGCCGTGTTTGCCGCCACAGGCGTGTTTCTCTCCTTTTTTCACCAGGGCTCCCTTGGCGGTGTGGCCGGCGTGCTCTACGGCCGCCCCTTTGCCTTTCGCGAAGGCCTGCTGATCTGGCCATGGACGTTTTTCCTGTTTACATGGTCGGCTGCGGCAGTGGGCCCCTGCTTTACCATGCTGGTCACATGGCTGACCGAAAAAATCACCCAGAAAAAACTGGTCCGGCCCGAGGCGTTTGAGCTCCTTGCCAAGATCTCGGGATGGATGCTGCTGACCTACATGATTGCCAAGATCGCTGACACCTGGTACTGGGCGGCTGTAACAGCCCCGGCCAGAGGCTTTTCCCTGATGGAGTTTTACTCCAACAACCCGATATACGGCATCTGGATTCTCATTGCCGAACTGGTAATCTGCGGCATTGTGCCGGCTTTGATTTTAATCACCCCCAAGTGGCGGGAAAACAAAAACCTGCTGGTGACCGCCGCTATTTTGGCTGTGCTGGGCGTCTGCATCAACCGCTGGGTCATGGTGCTGCAAGTCATGGCCGCACCGCTTCTGCCCTTCCAGGACTGGTATATGTACATGCCCACCTGGCAGGAAGTGGCCACGACCATTTTGCCTGTGGCATACGGGGCCATCCTGATTTCCCTGGCGTACCGGTATCTGCCGGTTTTTCCCCACGAAAAAGAATTAAATCCGGGCCAATAGCCGCACCGGCAACAAAAGGAGCCAAATATGTTTCCGTTTTCATTTGAATGGGTATGGGATATTTCACATCTGGTTTTCATGGGCGGTCTGTGGTATGCATTGAGCATTATCGGCGCCGGCATGACCTACTGCGTTATCAAATCCCTCATTGATACCGCGGCAGACGAGCCAGGAGAAGGCGGCCACGGACATCACTGACAGCTCATAAAAACTGTGCGTTAAACCTAAGGGGCTGTTTTCAATTTATCCACAAGCGCCGCACACGGCCGGTTTGCCGGACAAACACCGGATGTGCGGCGCTTTTTTATATCTTCCCAAAGGAGTCTGTGTTGGATGAAATCGTAATCCAGGGAGGGAGACGCCTGGATGGGGAGGTCCGCATCAGCGGGGCCAAAAACGCCGCGCTTCCCATGCTTGCCGCCTCCCTTCTGACCGGCGGCCGGTTCTGCTATACCAATGTCCCGGACTTAAAAGACATTGAAAGTATCCGCCAGCTGCTTTGCACCATCGGCGCTGAAATCTCTGAAACCCCCGACGGCCTTACGGTCGATACCACCGGCCTCAATGACGTGGAGGCGCCCTACGAACTGGTGCGCAAGATGCGTGCCTCTGTGCTGGTTCTCGGTCCCCTGCTGGCAAGGCTTGGCCGGGCAAGGGTGTCTCTGCCCGGAGGATGTGCCATTGGCGCCAGGCCCATTAACATGCACCTGGAAGGCTTTTCCCGGCTCGGGGCGCGCATCACCCTGGAACACGGATATGTGCAGGCTGAGGCAGAAACTCTGACCGGCAGTGAAATTTTTTTTGACGTGCCCACGGTGACCGGTACTGAAAATCTCATGATGGCGGCTGTGCTGGCAAAGGGAACCACGGTTTTGCGCAACGCCGCAAAAGAACCCGAGATCTCCGCCCTTGCAGACATGTTAAATGCCATGGGCGCCCGGGTATCGGGGGCAGGCACGTCCACCATTACCATTGAGGGTGTGGACAGGCTGATTCCGGCAACAGTCCGGGTAATTCCCGACCGGATCGAGGCCGGCACCTACATGGTGGCAGCCGCCCTGACAGGCGGCTGCATCCGGGTTTTAGATGCGGATGCCCGGCATATGAAAGCCCTGATTGCCAAACTCAGAAAAACCGGAACCGATGTTGACCCCGGCGAGCATGCCATAACGGTCACAGGGCGCCGCCCTGTTGCCAGCGTGGATATCAAGACCCTTCCCTATCCCGGATTTCCCACCGACATGCAGGCCCAGTTTATGGTACTGATGTGCATTGCCAACGGCCTGAGCATGGTCTCTGAAACCATTTTTGAAAACCGTTTCATCCACGTGCTGGAGCTCCAGCGCATGGGCGCCGATATTCAGATTTCCGGAAATCATGCCATGGTCCGGGGGACGGCCCGCCTGTCCGGCGCACCGGTGATGGCCTCGGACCTGCGCGCAAGCGCCTGTCTGGTGCTGGCCGGGCTGGTGGCAGAAGGCACCACGCGCATCAGCCGCGTCTATCATCTGGACCGCGGCTATGAAACCATTGAAGAAAAATTCCGCAGCCTCGGGGCAGACATTGAACGGGTCCGGCAAAACCCCAAAATCGCCGGTGGATCCGGTACGAAACCGGTATCCGGCCGGACAAGCCCGGAAAATTAGCATTTTATGGCAGGAAGGGATTTTAAAACCGGTCTTTTCTACCACCTGCCCCTGATCCCTCTGTTGTTTGCCTTTATGGCCGGCCTGACAGCCGGCCGTTACTCTCCCCTGCCCTGGTTGTTCACCGCAGCATGGCCGGCAGCGGCATTGGCCGGATTTATGGTTTTACAAAGGCTGATCGGCCAAAAACCGGCCCGTGTTTCTCCCCTTGTGCTGTTTTTTGCCCTTGGCGCGGTCGCCATTGCCCCCTGGCAGTCTCCTTTTTTCCCGCCTTCTGAAACAAAGCCCCTTTTTGATGCCGGCTGGGTGGAGATATCGGCAACAGTTGCCCAACCGCC
>JAGTVF010000302.1 GCA_018224315.1 Desulfobacterales bacterium
ACCTGATATTCCACATCTGTAAGGGTCTGGGCCGGGGCCACGGTGATGCTGTCTCCGGTATGAACGCCCATGGGATCGACGTTTTCAATGGAACAGACAATGACCACGTTGTCGTTTTTATCGCGCATCACCTCAAGCTCGTATTCCTTCCAGCCCAGCATCGATTCCTCGATCATCACCTGATTGATCATGCTGGCATCCAGGCCGGCCGAAGCGATGTTTTCCAGATCTTCCGGGTTGTAGGCCACCCCGCCGCCGGTGCCGCCCAGGGTGAAAGCGGGGCGGATAATCACGGGATAGCCGATGTCTGCGGCAAATCCCCGGGCGGCCTCCATGTCGGTGGCAATACCGCTTTTGGCAATCCGGAGATTGATCTTTTCCATGGCCCGGCAGAACCGGTCCCGGTCTTCAGCCTTGTGGATGGCATCTAAGCGGGCGCCGATCATCTCCACCCCGTATTTTTCCAAAACCCCGGCCTCGGCAACGCCCACGGCGGTGTTCAACCCCGTCTGCCCCCCGAGGGTGGGCAGGATGGCATCGGGCCGCTCCTTTTCAATGATCATTTCCACGGTTTTGGGGGTGACGGGCTCCACATAGGTCCGGTCCGCGATTTCCGGATCGGTCATGATGGTGGCCGGGTTGGAATTGACCAGGATCACCTCGTAGCCTTCTTCCTTTAATGCCTTGCATGCCTGGGTGCCGGAATAGTCAAACTCACAGGCCTGGCTGATGATAATCGGCCCTGCGCCGATGATCAGGATCTTGTGGATGTCGGTGCGTTTCGGCATAAAAAGTCCGTGTTGGGATGCGGGTTATTGATTGTCTTTGATCATGCGGACAAATTCATCAAACAAATAGCCGGCGTCATGGGGCCCGGGTGCGGCCTCCGGGTGATACTGGACCGTAAACAGGGGGTATTGCCGGTGAGAAAACCCCTCCAGGGTCTGGTCGTTTAAGTTCATGTGGGTGATATCCACGGCATTGGCATCCAGGGTGTCGGGATCCACGGCAAAACCATGGTTCTGGGAGGTGATTTCCACCTTGCCCGTGGCCAGATGCTGCACGGGCTGATTGACCCCGTGATGACCGAATTTAAGCTTAAATGTCTTTGCCCCCAGGGCCTGGCCCAGAAGCTGAATCCCCAGACAGATGCCAAAGATCGGTTTATACCCGATCAACTGCCGGGCGGTGTCCACGGCATAGGAAAGGGGCGCGGGATCGCCGGGCCCGTTGGACAGAAACACCCCGTCGGGGTCCAGCTTTTTGACTGCCTCGGCCGGGGTGTCGGCCGGCAGCACCAGCACCTGGCACCCGGCGTTTTCCAGGCAGCGCAGAATATTGTATTTTACCCCGTAGTCCAGGGCGACCACCCGGAGGCCCTGGTTTTGCGCCCCCCACACGTTTTGATCCAAACTTTGGGCATCGCAGGCCACCGGCCGGTTGTTTTTCCAGAAATAGGGTTTTTTGGCCGTCACGTACTGCACCAGGTCCTGTCCCTCCATGGACGGAATCTGACGGGCCCGGGCGCTCAAAGATTGCGGGTCTGTGTCATGGGTGGAAACAAATGCCCGCATGGCCCCGGCCTGGCGGATATGCCGGGTCAGGGCCCGGGTATCGAGTTCATCGACCCCGATGACCCCGTGGGCTTTTAAATAATCGGCAAGGCTTTGGTCTGCCCGGAAATTGCTGTATTGGTCCTGGTATTCCCGGACCACGAACGCGGCCACCTGCACCCGGTCCGATTCGATGTCTTCGGCATTGACCCCGTAATTGCCCACCAGGGGATAGGTCATGGTCACCATCTGCCCGCGGTAGGAAGGATCTGTGAGAATCTCCTGGTAACCGGTCATGCCGGTGTTAAACACCACCTCCCCCGAGGCCTCCCCCGGACCGGTGAAACTGCGGCAGGCAAATGCCCGCCCGTCTTCTAATGCCAGCAAAGCTTTCATAGGGTTCAATATTTACCGTTCAAAGTTCAGGGTTGAAACAAAATGGATGCCCCGGGGCAAAATCCCGCAATTTTGCGCATATGCCCGCAAAATCATCCAAAAATTTACTCTCAGCCGGGTAGCCGGTTACAGTAACACGGCATCCCGGCCGAAGCAAATCATTTTGGCAGAAAAATAGTGCCGCTGTTTTTCTTACAAAGGATCGTTTTCCCGCATGGCCCAGACCCCGCAGGGGCAGGCCCCGGCGCAGAACCCGCAGCCAATGCACAGATCCGGATCCACCGCGTACTCATAATCGTCTGCCGCCAGCTGTTTTCTGGATATGGCCCCGCGCGGGCAGATGCTTTCGCAAATGCCGCAATCCCGGCAGGCGCCGCAGGAGGCGCAGGCGGATCCGCATTGCGCTGTCCCGGAAAACGAGCGAATCCTGGGGTCAAAATACTCCAGGGAAACCCGGGCCGTGTCGATTACGGGAGCGTGTCGGCCCGGGCTGGCGGCTGTGCCCGGATCCGGAAGGGTTTTAAAATCGGTTCCCGGATCAAGGGGCCGCTTTCCTTCGGCGATTTCCCTGATGGCCGCTGCGGCCTTTCTGCCCGCGCCAATGGCGTCGGTGAGCAGGCCGGGGCGGACAATGTCGCCGATGGCAAAAATCTTTGGATCCGTGGTCTGGAAATACTCGTTGACCCGGACAAAGCCCTTTTCCACGCCCACCGAGCCGGGCAGAAAATCCGTGTCCGGCACATCGCCGATGGAGACCACCACGGTATCTGCCGCCAGCACCTCGCCGGATTCAAGCACCACGCCCTGTTCGGTGATCTCGCGGGTAAAGCAGGGCCAGCGGAATTTCGCCCCCGCAGCTTCTGCGTGCTCCCGTTCCTTTCCAAAAGATGCCGGTTTCTGAACGTCAATCAGGACAATGTCTTCGGCGCCCAGGCGCCGGGCTTCCACAGCCGCATCACAGCCCACGTTGCCGGCCCCGATAATCACCACTTTTTGACCCGGATCAACGGCATCGTTTTTTGCCCGGGCCAGAAAGTCGTTTGCCGCAATCATGCGCTCTTTTCCGGGAACCGGAAGGGTCCGCGGCCTTGTGGCACCGGCTGCAATGATGACAAAATCATAATCGGTCTTTAACTGCTCGATGTCGTCTTTGCCCAGCTCCTGCTGCAGATGCACATGGGGCAGCACTTCGCGGATTCTGGAAAGCTCGGCTTCCAGCACATTGGCCGGAATCCGGGATCCGGGAATCAGGCGGCTCATCTTGCCGCCGAGTTTTTCCGACATGTCAAAAATGACCGGGTCATGTCCGGCCTGCCGAAGCTGCCAGGCAATGGAGATACCCGCGGGCCCGCCGCCCACCACGGCCGCCTTTTTACCGGTTACCGGGGGCAGATCCGGATTTCTGGCATCAATGCTGGCCCGGCCCAGGTGCGTGACATCCACGGGGTTCATGTCAGCCGAATGCCGGGTGCAGGACTGCATGCAGAGATTGGGACAGAGGTATCCGCACACGGATGCGGGAAACGGCGTGTAGGCCAGGGCCATGTCCACGGCCTCGTCCATGCGGCCTTCGCGCACCAGCCGCCACCGGTCATGCACCGGAATGCCAGTGGGGCATGTGGCCTCACATGGCGGGGCATACATGCGGTTTTCCCACACAGGCACAAACCGGCGCAGATCGCCGGTGACAATCACGGGAATCGGGCTCATGTCCGTATCGCTCAGATCCCCCACCAGGCCCCCGGGGCCCAGTTCCCGGTCCCAAACCGACTTTCGGAACTCGGAAATACTGCGGGTTTTTCTGACCACTTTGTCCATGGGGCTTCTGGCGGCAATGAGCTGCCAGCGCTCCCGTTCGGCCAGTTGATCATAGAGATCCATGCGGTCGATGGCCGTAAGAAACCGCCGAAGGTTCTGCTCCAGCCACTGCCAGTCGCTGTCTGTGATGGCAATGAGCCTGGCATCGCTTTTGCTGTATCCACCGTGGGGACCGCGGAAAAAAACCTTTCCGCTGACCATGCCCACAAGGGGTCGGTACCCCAGTATATTTTCCGGGGTTTGGGCGTCAATGCCGCAGATCACGGCAACACCGCCGGCCATGAATTCGCCGAAATAATCGCCCGCGGATCCCAGCACCCACAGCTCCGGGGGGGCAAACCGGGGGTTTTGCTTGGTCATGGTCATGCCCCGGCTGCCAATGCTGCCGGCCACATAGACCCTTCCCTGGGCCATGGCGTTTGCCACACCGTTTGACGCATGACCGTGCACCACAATTTCAGCCCCGGCATTGAGCCAGCCCACATCATCGGAAGCCGGGCCCATGTTTTCAATCCGGGTGTTGGCAAACCCCATGGAACCCAGGCGCTGGCCGGAATGGCCCGTAACCCGGATTTCCAGGGGGCTGCCCCCGGCGCGCCACAGCCGGCCGCCGATGCCGTGCTGGCCGTATGCCTTTACCTCGATTTTCTGGTGGCCTTTTGCCACCGCCTCCTGTAGCTGTTCCTCCAGGACCCGGGATTCGAGCCGGATATCGTCCTGCCGGCCGGATATCAAATAATAGCGTTGCTGGTCATCCATCTTATGCCTCATCATCCTGATTCTCGCGCAAAAAGTCTGATTTCAGATGGCGCCGTAAAAGTTCAAGATCAAGGCTTGCGCGATTGCCGAAGAATGCAGCGTACTTATCCGTACGTGAAATTCTGAGGAATCGCGCGTAACGCAGATATTGGACTTTTACGGCGCCATCAATCTAAACCACATACTGGATCTGCAACCGGTCCGCGGCTGCCTTGTCTGCAATGCCCAGGGCGTCTGACATGCCGATGGGAAGCGTGGTGGACCGGCCCAGGGGGGCCACGATCTTTCTTAACTCCGTGTCAAAGGAGACATACATGTCCACCACGCGCTGGGCCACGTCCTCGGCATCCAGCCGGCGGTAAAGCCGGGGGTCCTGGGAGGTGATTCCCTTGGGGCACAAGCCGATATTGCAGATATTGCACCGCCGGGTCTCGGAACCCAGGCATCCGGCCGCAGCCTGCATCACGTATTTGCCCACCTGCACCCCGCTTGCTCCGAGCATGATCAGGGCTGCGGCATTGGCCGCCAGATTGCCGTTTTTGCCGATCCCCCCGCCGGCAAACAGGGGGATTTCATTCTGCTGGCCCAGCTTGACCAGATTGAGGTAGCAGTCCCGCAGACAGCTGGCAATGGGATGACCCATGTGGTCCAGGGACACGTTATAAGCCGCGCCGGTGCCCCCGTCTTCGCCGTCAATGGCAAGACCTGCGGCATAGGGGTTCCGGCTGAGGTTGTTTAACACGGCAAGAGAAGTGGAAGTGCCCGAAATCTTGGGATACACCGGTACCCGGAAGCCCCAGGCCATGCTCATGGACTGGATCATCTTGGCCACGGCCTCCTCGATGGAATACTTGGTCTGGTGGGTGGGCGGACTCGGCAGGCTCACGCCCTTTGGCACGCCCCGGATGGCCGAGATCAGATCATTGACCTTATGCCACATCAAAAGGCCGCCATCCCCTGGCTTGGCCCCCTGGCCGTACTTGATCTCAATGGCGCAGGGATCCACCTTCATCTCGGGAATGGCGTGGATGATCTCATCCCATCCGAAATACCCGGATGCGATCTGTAAGATCACATAGCGCATAAACCTTGAGCGCAGCAGCCTGGGCGGACATCCGCCCTCTCCGGTGCTGATGCGCACGGGCATGCCCATTTCCTCGTTTAAATAGGCCACGCCCATCTGCAGACCTTCCCACATGGGCGGCGACAACGCCCCAAATGACATGCCGCCGATAATCAGCGGATAAATCTCGCGAACCGGCGGTATCCAGCCGTGCTCGCGCACCCGCTGCATGTTCTCCTCGGGCGGCAGAATCCGGCCCAGCAGGGCCCGCATTTCAAACTCATGGCGGCCCGCATCCAGGGCCGGGTCGGTAAGCATGGAAATCCGGGTGAACTTGATCTGATCCAGTACCCCGCCAGGGGCATTTCTCCGTCCGCCCCGGCGCTCGGCCTGGCCGCCCCGGTTTAAATGAAACCGGAGTTTATCGCTTTCATCACTATGATACGGCATGATGGCGTCATTGGGACAAACCATGGCGCACATTGCACAGCCCACGCAGTGATAGGCCGGGTCCGTGCGCTGGCGGATGCCGTGATAGACCTTGTAGACATTTCCGGGCTGGGTGGCGGCATTGATATCGGTTTCAACGATCCGCTTGCGAAACACGCCGAGTTCAATGGCGTTGACCGGGCAGGCAGCCGTGCACTGACCGCATAAAGTGCATTTGTCCCGGCTCCAGTCAATCTGCCAGGGCAGGTCCTTGAGGCTTAATGTAGACGGGGTAATCTTTTCATTTGCTTGCATATGTAAACCTCCCGGCGGTCGGGTCGGACCACCGCCGTATCCAGGTGCATGGGTTGAAAATCCGTGTGCTTGTCCCGGCCGGGCAGGACATAATCCAGGCCGCAGACCTCTGAGGAAAAGACCCAGGTGCCGGACTGGCCGCCCACAACCCCGGGACGCAGCTTTTTGCGGTCCTGGGTCATGAACATGGTGTTGTCCGGCAACAGGCCGATGACGCAATTGGGCCCGTCAATGATGAGCTTTCTGCAGGTGCGCTTTAAATGGGTCAGAAAATCGCCATTGGGGTGCGATTCCAGGTCCCCGTCCTGAAGCGGCGTGATCACGTGCTTGTAGGCCTCTACGCCGAGTCCCAGGTGCTTTAAGGTATAGTGCAGGATATGGACAAACACCTCGGAATCGGAATAAAAACCGGTGTATCCGGGCTCGCCCCGGGATTTGAGATATTCCCGGATGGGCACAAAAGCCGTGTTTTCCCCGTTTGTCATGGTGGAAAATCCCTGAATGAAAAAGGGGTGGCAGGCATACAGGTCAATGGCATAATTGGTGTTCTGCCGGCCCTGGGCCATGATGATCCGGGCGTTTAATTTTTCATTTCCCAGTTCCAGGTATTTTCCCACGGTCAGGGGGTCGCCGATTTCCTTGATCATGATGGTGTCGGGCCAGAAGGAAAACACGATCATGTCCTGGTTTTCCCTGCCCATATCCTGGAGGGCCAGGCGGATGTTGACCAGCCGGGCCTCTTTTTCCTCCCGGTCCATGTCGGCCCACTCCTCGGGGTATTCATAGGCCCGGATCAGGTACATGTCGCGTTTGGGCACTCCCTGGGGCGGCACCTTGGGGATCTTGATGGAAATCTTGTACTTGGTGAGAAATCCCAGGTTGATCATGTAACCGTCCAGACGCCGGATCCCGGCCTCTGTGAAAATACCCGACAAAATGGGCTCGTCTTTCATCTCCTCCAGCGGCCCGCCCAGATCCCGGAGACAAAGCCCCACCCCGGAACCATCATGGCCCTCGCGCATGACATCCAGGGCGTTTAAGGCGGTCATGGGAGACTGCGGCGTATCACTGGTAATGGCGATTAAGCGGCACATGTTTCCATTGCTCCTGAATATGATTCATTAAATGCGTCTTTGCGGCAGATGCAGCCGCGCGTTTTGCGCTGCGCTGTCAAAAACACCCGGAACCAAACCAGCACCGGGCGTTAAATGAATAAGCAATATTTATACCAAAATATAAAATCAACACACCGTCGAAGACTGAACCCTATCTTTGACAGCTCCGCAAAAAGCTGTTTATCCTACTACTGCGGTATTTTTACAGAAAGGAAACCCATAGCGCCCTGGCTGATCGGCGGCACGAAAAAGCGAGTTTCCTCGCTTCAGGAGCCTCCCGGAGCCTCAATTTCCGCTCAAAAGCCCGCTTTTCCGCGCCGCCGTCAGGCAACGAAGTACAATTTCAGCATAATGTAAAAAAGGAGTGCCGGGGAAGTCCCGCGGTCAGGATCCGTTTTTGAAGCGACATTGAGTGGTTACGGAAACTTTTTTTACCCGGGCATCATATCTTTGAGCATCACAAACAGAGCTTCCGATGAACATACAATTTTGTTAATTTTTGGCCACAAAATTTACAATTTTGTATGTTCATCTGTTCTCTCGAACCGCTGCCCCTGACCCATCAGCCCCCGCAGTTTTCGGAGCCACGTTCCAGCACATGGGCATAAAACTTGCGATAATACTCCTTGACCATCCGGCGCGAGGAAAAGTGTGCGGCAGTGGACTTGATGCTTTCTTTCATGTACCGGACCCAGCCGTGGGGGGTGCCGTCTTCGGCCGCTTCATAATACAGAGGGATCATCTCTTGTTCCAGCAGATCGTATAATTGTGCGGCATCCGCCCGGTCCCGGCCCCTGTCAGCATCCTTTCGATCTGAGCCAAACTGCCAGCCGTTGTTTTTGTTATAGCCCTCCAGCCACCATCCGTCCGGGATGCTCACATGGGGCACGCCGTTTAAGGCCGCCTTCATGCCGCTGGTGCCGCTGGCCTCCATGGGGGGCACGGGATTGTTTAACCACGCATCCACGCCGTGGACCATATACTGGCCGAGCTGCTCGTTGTAGTTTTCCACAAAAGCGATTCTGCCGCCCATCTGCGGATCACGGGCAAATTCAAATACCCGGTGGATCAGTTCATGGCCTTTTGCGTCCTCTGGATGGGATTTTCCGGCAAATAGGATCTGAACCGGCCGCCAGGGATCATTGACGATTTTCTTCAGGCGATCCAGGTCATGGAAAATCAGGTCCGCGCGCTTGTATGTGGCAAACCTGCGGGCAAAACCAAGGGTGAGAACCGAGGGATCCAGAAGCGTGCCCATGCCCATGATCTGGGAGGGACCGGCTTCGCCCGTATCCCAGCGGTCCCGGGCCTTGTGGCGGATATAGTTGACCAGCTTGAGCTTGAGCCAGTAATGGAGCTGCCATAGCTCCGAATCCGGAATCTCCTCGATAAACTGCCAAATGGCCGGGTTGTCATGGACATTGATCCAGCCCTCGCCGAAATACTGGTTAAACAGCAGCCGCATCTTTGGCTCCAGCCAGGTGGGCAGATGAACCCCGTTTGTCACGTAATCAATGGGCACATCCTCTTCGGCCTTATCCGGCCACATGCAGTGCCACATGCGGCGGGTGACCTCCCCGTGCTTCTGGCTCACAGCGTTGACATTGCCGGAAAGCCGCAGTGCCAGGGCTGTCATGTTAAACCCGGCGTCGGGCTTTTCCGGATGCCGGCCCAGATTCATGAACGCGTCCCGGTCGAGTCCCAAAAGCGGCCAGTAGCTTTCCAGGTATTTTCCCACCAGATCAAAGGGGAAGATATCATGGCCTGCGGGCACCGGGGTGTGGGTGGTAAACAGGCTCATGGCCCCCACCTTTCTGCGTGCCTGCTCAAAATCTGCGCCCTGTTCCACAAATTCCCGGATTTTTTCCAGCAGGGCAAAGGCAGCATGCCCCTCGTTTAAATGCAGCATGCCAAAATCGTGGCCCAGGGTCGCCAGCACCCTTGAGCCGCCGATACCCAGCAGAATCTCCTGGAGCAGCCGCTGGGTAACGTCGCTGGTATAAAGCCTTTTGGAAATGGCTCTGACCCAGTCGTTGTTGGAAACGATATCGGTGTCCATGAGATACAGCCCCACCCTTCCCACGGAAACCTTCCATATGCCCACTTCCACGGGAGTATGGTTGATATAGGGTACGGGCACACATACCTGCTCTCCGTCTTCGGTGAGCAGGCGGCTGATGGATGCGGCATCCTTGTCCACCTTTTGGGTAAAATTTTCCTGCCAGCCGTCACGATTGATCACCTGGTTGAGATAACCGCCCGGATACATAAAGCCAACGGCCACCATGGGAATGCCCAGATCGCTGCATTCCTTGAGATGATCGCCGGCCAGAAAGCCCAGCCCGCCGGCATAAAAAGGCAGGGAATGATGCAGGCCGTATTCGGCGCTGAAATAGGCGATGGGCAGGGCATCGGGCCGCAGTTCAAACTCCGGGTAAAGCACCCGTTCGTTTAAATATTTTTCAAACAGATACATCACCAGATCATAATGCCGCAGAAAATTGTCATCCAGGGTGGCTCTGGCCAGCACCCCGGCTGATAACTGCTTTAACATCAGGTCCGGGTTGTGATTGCTTTCCTTCCAGGCCTGGCGGTCAAGCATTTTAAAAAGCATTCGGGCCTGGGGATTCCAGCTCCACCAGAGGTTTTCGGCCAGACCGCCCAGCCCCTTTATGCGGGTGGGCAGGTTGGGAAAATCATTGTTGCTCAGTTGGTACAACGGCATTCAGGGTCTCCTTGGACAAACAATAAAGATAAAACAGATTTTTTGAATTTATAAAAAGGCATCATGAACCGGCATGCCATTGATATATGCAATATCCGGGCCAGTGAATTTTACGGCAACCGCCCCGGCATAACCGGGCCGGGGAAAAACCGGCATACTCGTCCATTTTTCATCCATGGAGCAGCCGCGGTCGGCCAGTCCATAGCCGCCGTCGGACCGGTGGCGGATTTCGATATCGCCGAGCCGGGCGATGCCCTCACCAGTGGCCTTCAGGTACGCCTCCTTAAGGGTCCAGTACTGATAAAAAAGCGCTCTTGCAGACTCCCTGGACCGGCTCCGGACAGCCCGGGCCTCGGCTGAAGAAAAAAACCGATCCGCCAGCACGGAAATGTCGGCTGCGGGGTTGATCCATTCAACATCCACGCCAACGGGTCCCTTCAGGCAAACGCCGAGCACCATCATGTCACGGGAATGGGACAGATTAAAACAAAAAAAATCAAAAGGCAGGTCATTTTTCAGACCGGGCCTGCCCCGGCCCTGGTCTGAAAATTCCAGATGCTTTGGACAAATGCCGGTGAGGCCGCCCAGAATCTGGCGCAGTATGCCGTGGGCGGCAACAAAGCGGCGCCTGTGGGTTTCAGATAAAAGTCGCTCTGCCCGGGCGGCTTCCTCCCGGGAAAGCAGCTGCCTGAACCGGCGGATCTGCCGGGGGCAAATATCCAGGGATGCCCGCCACAGGGCAACGCCCCTGGTTTGAAGCGTTTTCATACTCTCCGGCAATTCGAACATGGGCATGGGTCTGGCAGCAAAAGTCAATATTTTGTCACATCCTAACCCATCATGCCGGCACAGGCAATTGTTTTTCAAACAAATGTCAAACCAGCCATGCTACCACGTATCAATATCCGGTCGTTTTTTACCGGTCCGGGCGACCTCCGGGGGCATGGCGGCAAGGCCGCGCATGATCCAGTGCCGGGTGTCTGCAGGGTCGATCACGTCGTCGATTTCCAGAAACGATGCCATATTGATGGCCTTTCCGTGCTCATAGGACATGGCCACCAGGGAATCGTATAATTCCTGACGCTTTTCCGGGTCTTTTTCCGCCTCCAGGTCCTTTTTAAAACCCAGCTTCACCGCCCCTTCCAGGCCCATGCCGCCGAATTCGCCCGTGGGCCAGGAGATATTGAACACCGGCCGGTGATAGCCGCCGCCCACCATGGCCATGGCCCCCAGGCCGTATCCCTTGCGCAGAACCACGGAAAACATCGGGATGGTCGCACCGGCCGCAGTCACAAACATCCGGGCAAAGCGTCGCACCTGCGCGGTTTTTTCGGCTTCCGGGCCCACCATGAAACCCGGGGTGTCGCAAAGCACCACCATGGGAATGTCAAATGCATCACACAGCTTCATAAAGCGTGCGGCCTTGTCTGCGGCATCCCCGTCAATGGCCCCGCCCAGGTGCCAGCAGTTGTTGGCCATCAGGCCGAAAGGCCGGCCCTGGATACGAATCAGGGCAGTGATAATACCCGCGCCGTACTGGCTGCGAAGTTCGGTCACTGAATCGGTATCGGCCAGCAGTGAAATGATTTCAGAGACATTGTAGGCCCTCAGCCGGTTTTCCGGAACACACCGCCGCAGCCTGCGCTGGTCTGCGCACTGCCAGTCGGCCACCGGCCCCTGAAAATAGGAAAGGTATTTTTTGGCCGCGGCCACAGCCCCGGCCTCGTCTTTTACAAGGATGTCAATGACCCCGTTGGGCCCCTGCACACTGGCGGGCCCGATCTGCTCGGGCCGGCATTTGCCCAGGCCGCCGCCTTCGATCATGGCCGGTCCGCCCATGCCGATGTTGGCATTTTCCGTTGCAATGATCACGTCGCTGCAGCCCAGCAAGGTGGCGTTTCCGGCAAAGCAGTACCCGGAAACGATTCCCACCAGGGGCACCAGCCCGCTTAAACTGGCATACCGGGTGAAAGTATCCAGGTCCAGTCCGGCCACCCGCAGCTCCATGGCATCCACGTCCCCGGGCCGGCCCCCGCCGCCTTCGGCAAAAAGCACCACCGGCAGGCGCCATTGCTCGGCCAGATGCAGCATCCGGTCGGTTTTCTGGTGATTAAACGCTCCCTGGGTGCCGGCCATGGCCGTGTAATCATAGGCCAGCACCATACACCGGGCTTTTTCGTCTTCAAACCGGTCCCCGTTGACCGATCCAATCCCGGTGATCAGTCCGTCTGCCGGGCTTTTTTGAATCAGTTCCTCCAAAGATCGCCGCCGGCGCTGGGCGGCCACTGCCAGGGCCCCATATTCAATAAAACTGTCATCATCCACCAGATCGGCGATATTTGCCCTGGCCGTGCGCTGACCGGTTTTTCTGCGTTTTTCAACCGCTTCGGGCCGGGCCTCGTCCATGCAGGCCCGGTGCCGCTCAAAAACCTCGGCCAGATCCGGCCGGATATGGTCCAGATCCACCTGTTTTTCCGCATCCGCCCGGGCGGCATCCACATGGCTTGGTTCAATCCAGGCCAGCGCCCGGCCTTTGGCCAGGGTGTCGCCGCGCTGGACACAGATGCGACGGATCACCCCGCTGATACCGGCTTCGATGGCGTGCTGCATTTTCATGGC
>JAGTVF010000303.1 GCA_018224315.1 Desulfobacterales bacterium
TGTCGGGCCTGGGAGCCGAATGCCTGTTTGATCCTGAACTGGAAGACCTTGGGGAAAAATACCTGCCCCTTGTGGCAGCCGGCAAAATGCGCGCTGCCCCGGCCCTGTTTGAACCCGGCGCAGACGCCGACCTCTTTGGCACACAGACAACCGCCATTGCCGAACAGGATCACTGGATCATCAACGGGAACAAGGCATACGTGCCAAACGGAACAACTGCCGGGTTTTACGTGGTCCTGTGCATCACCGGCACCGAGGCCTCCGGATCGGGCAATGCCGCAGGCAGCGGAAACGATCCGGCCCTGATCGTGGTGGATGCCGATACCCCCGGGGTCACCGCAGAATCGGCCGGCCCCACCCTGGGTGCCGGCCTTGTGGATTTCGCCCATGTCCGCTTTGAAAACGCAGCCGTCTCCCTGAAAAACATAATCGGCAACACCGGCCAGGGCTTGGACCGGAGCCTGGCGTTTTTGAATCAGGCCCGGATCCAGGCCGCTGCCATGGCCCTGGGCACCGGACAGGGGGCCTTTGACCGGGCCCTGGATTACACGCGCCAGCGCAGTCAGTTCGGCAAAAAACTGGCCCAATTCCAGGTGACCCGGCACAAGCTGGCAGGCATGGCCGCGGGACTGGATGCTGCCCGCCTGGCTGTCTACCAGGCCGCCAAAGCCTTTGACGCCGGCACCTGTGATGCCCGCACCGCGGCTGCAGCCAAGCTCACGGCCGCCAATGCGGCCATGACAGCTGCCGACGAGGCCGTCCAGCTGCTCGGGGGATACGGGTACATGACCGAATACGAAGTGGAGCATTTCTACCGGGACGCCAAAACCCTGGAAATCTTTCTGGGCAGCCCCGCAGTGTTAAAAGACGTGATTGCCGGCGGGCTTATCGGCAAAATCAGGTAATACCGAAAGGATCAGCGGCAATGGAAATACTTGCCTACACCGAGGACCACCACCGGTTTCGCAGCCGGATGCGCGCCTTTCTGGAAAAGGAGATCACGCCCTGGACCCATCAGTGGGAAACCGATCACATCACTCCCAAATGGGCCTGGCAGAAAGTGGGACAGGCCGGATTTTTGTGCACGGGTGTTTTGCCCGAATACGGGGGCATGGGCGGCGATTTTCTCTATTCCGTGATTGCAGCAGAAGAAATGGCGAAAACCAACCACACGGGCCTGGCCTCTGCCCTTCATTCAGATGTGGTGGTGCCCTATATCGAAGCCTTTGGCAGCGGGGACCAGAAAAAAAAATACCTGCCCGGATGCGTTTCCGGCGACATAATTGCCGCGGTGGCCATGACAGAGCCGGATGCCGGCAGCGACCTGGCGGCCATGGCCACCACCGCAGAGAAGAAAAACGGTGAAATCGAGCTAAACGGCGCCAAAACCTTTATCTCAAACGGCATCAATGCCGGCATAGTCATTGTGGCGGCAAAGGACCCGGATGAGCCCGACCCTTACAATGCTGTGTCCCTCTATATTGTCGAGGACGGCACCCCGGGGTTCAAAAGGGGCCGGCATTTAGAAAAAATGGGATTTCACAGCCAGGACACCGCGGAATTGTTTTTCACAAACTGCCGGATTCCGGGGCAAAACCGGCTGGGGCAAAAGGGGGCGGGTTTTGGCATGCTCATGGAAAAGCTCCAGCAGGAACGGCTGGTCACCTCCATCTGCGCCCAGGCCGCAGCCGAACTGATCCTGGAAATCACCACGGATTTCTGCAAAAATACCGCAGACCGGGACAAAAAACCGTTGTCCAAAAACCAGGCCACCCAGTTTGCCATCGTGGAGATGACAACAGAGGTCAAACTGGGCCGCACGTTTCTCGACAAGCTCATTGCCGGCCACATGGCAGGCGAGCAGGCCATCGTGGAAACCTCCATGGCCAAGTACTGGATCACGGACATGGCCAAGCGCATCTCCCGGCGGTGCATGGATTTGTTCGGCGACTACGGGTTTAGCGAAGCCTGCCCCATTGCCCGGGCTTTCCGGGATGTTCGGGTCATGCCCATTTTCGCCGGCACCAATGAAATCATGAAAAACATTGCCGCCAAGTTCATGGGGCTTTGACCCGTATCAGGCCTCTTTCAGTAGTGATCCATGGCCTCGGCCCGGGGTTTTAAAAACAGATGATAAAGCAGATCGCAGTAGCGGTCCAGCTTGACCATCCCTTCCCGGGACTCGCTATAGCGCCAGAATCCATAAAGCTTGGTCAGTGAGAAAAGCTTGTGGCTGTATCTGGCCCAGGTGTATTTTTCCCGGATCCGGGCCATGCCCTTTTCCGAAACCTGCCGCCATTTGTCCGGGTTTTGGGCAAACCCGGAAACAAACCGCCAGATGCCCTCTGCCATCAGATCCGGCTGACTGGTGTTTAACAGATACCCGCTTTTTTCGTCCTCGATGATCTCGGACGGGCCGCCGAAAATGGGACCGAATGTGGGCAGGCCGCACTGCATGGCCTCAAGTACGGTCAGCCCGAAGGCCTCAAACAGGGCCGGCTGGACAAACATGCCCTTCTGGTCTGCAATGATCCGGTAAACCTCCCCGGTTTCGGCCTTGGATACGCTGGGCAGCCAGCGAATGTGACCCTGCAGGTCGTGGGCGGCAATGAGCTCATACATCCGCCGGATCTCGTTTTGCTCTTCTGCGTCATCTGAATTTTCAATGTGGATCGTGCCTGCGGCCACCACCAGGTTGCAGTGTTTTCTCAGCTCCGGATGCATGCCGAAGGCCTCGACCAGACCAGTGATGTTCTTTATCCGGTCTAAGCGGGCCATGGTAAACAGCGGCGGTTTGTCCGGATTTTCCAGATAACCGTAAATATCTTCGGATTGCTCTGAAAAAAGCCGGGTCTGCCAGTAGGCCCGCTGACTGGCCGACCGGCGGTCGGTTTCGGTATACGGAAAATAATTGTCCTCATCAACTCCCGGGGGCACCACGTTGAACTTGGGATTAAACAGGTTGATACCGTTGACCACCTGGTAAAGCCCGGGCATGGTGTAGAACTGGTAAGACTCATACTGGCCGAACCGGGTCTCTGTGCCGGCGATTTCCTGGTAGGTGCTGGTAATGATGAAATCCGACTTGTTCATGGAAAGCAGATCTGCGGTAAACTGGCAGGAAAAATGATAATCGTTTTCCATGTTCTGCCAGTACAGATCCGAAAACAGATACTTGGTTTTTTCCAGGGCGTGGGCGATGGTGCACTGGATTACGTTCATGCGGTCTGACAGCAGGGTGGCCACCAGGTTGCCGTCTGAATAATTGCCGATGATCAGATCCGGCCGGCCCTCGAACTCAGCCCTCAGCTCCCGCTCGCAATCCCTGGCAAACCGGTCCAGATAGGGCCAGATTTTAAAGCGCGATACCCAGTCCTGCAGAACCGCGCCCTGGCTGTCATAAAACGGAATGCGAAGAATATAAGCATGTTCCGTGCCCACAACATCTTCTTTGGGCTGATTGCAGGTGGTGTTGCCGGAATTGGGGATCAGGCGGGTGACCACCAGCACCCGGGGGATGACGTCAATGCCGGCCAGTTCAAACTCCCGGAGCATATGGGCCTCCAGCGCCCGCACCTGGTCGAGTATATAGATCACCTGGCCGCCGGTGTCGGGCTTGCCCAGCACGTTTTCCTGGGCAAACCAGCCATGGGGAGACAAAATGGCCACCTTGGAAATCATGGGCACCCTGGATATAAAATTCTCGAGATCCGCGCTTCGCGGCTCATGGAAAAGCGCGTGCAAAAGCGACATGGTCTCGCGGATCCGGCCCGCGGTGTTGCCCCATCCCGGTTCAAATCCCCGGCTTTTGAGCTGCGGCTTGAGTTTCAGATGGGGCAGGTTCTCATCATGATTGCCCAGGTCATCAATGGTTTCTTCCAGGGCGGACAAAAAATCATCCAGGGAATCGAGAATATCGGGGTTGACCAGCAGCTGCTCACCGTTGATCCGGTGGATCCGCAAAAATTCGAACAGATCCCGGCCCCAGTCCTCGGGCTTTTGAAACAGATTGCTGGACATGTAGCGGTTTAGAAAACTGATGCCGTTGCCCACGTTCCTGACATTCTTGATGGTGGGCGCATAATCGGAAAACGGCAGAAAATCCAGCTCCAGGGTATCGCGGTTGGCCCCTGGGGTATTGTCGCAGATGTATGCGTCCTTGTAGTCCAGGTAGCGGTTTACCGAAATTTTCTGCATGTGCTTTCGGTCCGCACTGAGCCGGTAGATATTGTACCGGGCCATGGTGTAGCGGTGCAGAATCAGCACAATGCTGTCTGGAAACAGCATTTCCGGAACCCGGGCCAGAAACCGGCCCACGGCCGAATGCTCGGAAAAATCCTCCTCCTTGTGATTTTCCCGGCACCACTTGAGCCAGTTGAGCCAGATATCGTTTCGCAGCAGATACTTGCTGCCGCTGCCGCTCAAATAATATATAAAATCGGAAAAATCTTTCTGCTCGGCTTCAGGAATCAGTTTTGAAATCAAGTTGGTGGGGGACATGGGCGCCTCCTTTTGCAATGCCGTTTCGGCCTGCCATTTTATTGCCTGGGCCGGATTTTGCCGGCCCAAGCATTCCCTTGATGGCATAATGGGTGCAAACCGATCCGTCAAGAAGAAATTGCGCGGCCATGCCCCGGGATTTTATTCGGACCGGCGGGCCGGCGGGGCCATGAATTCAGGTCCCACCGGGTCGGAAATGGCCTGGGAAAGGATTTGTTCAATCTCAGCAAAATCCTCTTCTGCCAGCTGCCATCCGAAAATATCGGGCAGGGGATCCATCTGCTCCGGCCTGCGTCCGCCCCAGAGGGCAACGCTTGCGCCCTTGTCAAGCACGTAGCGCACGGCAAGGTGAAGAACCTTTTTGCTGTATTTCTTTTCGGCCAGATTTTGCAGCTGTTTAACCGCTTCAAGATACTGAGCGAATCTCGGGGATTTGAACTTGGGATCCACCTTGCGCAGATCATCTCCGTCAAACTGCTGATCCGCTGTCATTTTTCCGGAAAGCAGCCCGCGGCACAGGGCCCCGTAAGTCAGCGTGGCAATGCCGCTCTGGGTACAATAGGGGAGGACATCGTTTTCAATGGCCCGTTCAAACACGTTGTAAGGGGGCTGGCAAACCGCCAGTGGGGCGGCTGCCCGAAAGGCCTCCATTTGCTCCACGGTATAGTTGCTGACACCTATTGCCCGGATTTTCCCCTCATCCAAGAGCTTTGCCATGACCTCTGCAGTCTTGTCAAAGGGCACCACAGGGTCGGGCCAGTGGATCTGATAGATGTCAATGTAGTCGGTCTGCAGCCGGCGGAGACTGTCTTCGATCTCCTTGCGGATCCGCTCAGGGCTGGAATTGCGCCAGACCTTTTTTTGGGCATCATCCCATTCCAGCGCGACTTTGGTGGCCAGAATGAGCCGGTCTCTCTGGCCGTAGTCAGCCAGGGCCTTTCCCACGATCTGCTCTGAGGTGCCAAAACCGTAAACCGGGGCGGTATCCACCAAATTGATGCCCTTGTCTAAAGCCGCGTGAATGGTGCGGATTGATTGGGTCTCATCTGTTCCGCCCCACATCCAGCCGCCGATGGCCCAAGTGCCCAGGCCCACGCGCGAGGCCTCCTGCTCCAGTCCGTGAATCTTGGTATACTCCATTGATCTGCCTCCTTTTATTGGGATTCATACAACACCAATACTGATAATCATATAAAAAGCCTCGTCAAGAAAACAGTTTAGATGGCACAATGGGATTGAAAATACCGGCCGGATGCCATAGACTGCCCGTGAGTTCATCGGCGGAAAAAGTCTATTTCAGGAAAGGATTGTTTCATGAAGCCAGGGTTTGAAACCATTGCGGAAGTCATCGATTTTGCGGTCACACGGGAAGAAGAAGCCCGCCAGTTCTACATTGCGCTTTCCCGGCAGGCGCCGGACCCCTTTATGCAGCAGATTTTCATGGATTTTGCCCATGAGGAGCAAAACCATCGCGACACCCTGGAAAATCTGGATACAGAAGGACTTGAGCGTATTTTCAGCCGGATCATGGAACCGATCAATGACATGGGAATAGCCGAAATCACCCCGGATACCAGTACGGACACAGACATGGACTTCAAGCAGGCACTGGCAATGGCCATGAAACGGGAGGACAAGTCTGAAAAGCTTTATTCACTGCTTGCGGAAACTTGCGATGATGACACCATCAGCCTTGTGTTTGCGGGACTGGCCAGGGAAGAAGCCCGCCATCGCAGCCGCATTGAGCGGGCTTACAGCGCCCTGTACCAAAAGTAGCATCAGTTTCTGCGCCGTCGCTTTACCGGCCGGCCGGAGCCGCCCTTTTTCTGCTTGCCGGCCCGGGGATCCTCTTTTGAGCGGGAGTGTTTTTTGCGCGGCGGAGATTCGGGCATGACCAGCCATTCCTCGGGCGGTTCGATGCAGGAAAGCTTGCGGCCCAGGTACTCCTCGATGGCCGGAATATAGAAGGCCTCGCCCTCGTCGGCAAAGCTGACCGCCGTGCCCAGGGTGCCGGCCCGGCCGGTGCGGCCGATGCGGTGAACATAATCTTCCGGGTCATGGGGCAGTGTAAAGTTGACCACGTGGTTCATGCCCTCGATGTGAATGCCGCGTCCGGCCACGTCCGTTGCCACCAGCACCCGGATTTTTCCGGTCTTGAAGGCCGCAAGCCGGGACATGCGCTTTTTCTGGTCCACATCCCCGGAAATCATCTCGCAGTTGATCCCGTAGCGGAAGAAGGTTTCTGTCAGGCGCCGCACTTCATCCTTGCGGTTGCAGAAAATCAGCACCTGCTCCAGGCCCTGTTTTTCAATCATGTTGTAGAGCAGGCCGAATTTTTCCTCCATGGTGACAATATAGACCACCTGATCCACGGTATCCACGGCCACCTGCTCGGGCTCGATCTCCACTGTCACCGGATCCTTGGTCCACTGGGCGCACAGGCGCATGACCTCGCTGGTCAGGGTGGCGGAAAACAGCAGGGTCTGGCGCTTGTCTTTGGGCGGGGTGGAATGGATGATCTTTCGGACATCCGGGATAAAGCCCATGTCCAGCATCCGGTCGGCCTCGTCAATGATGACGGTTTCCACCTTTCGCAGGGAAAGATCGCCCCGGCGCTGAAAATCCAGGAGCCGGCCCGGGGTGGCCACCACAATATCGATCACCTCCCGGCGGAGCTGGGTTTGCTGCTTGACGTAATCCATGCCGCCAAAAATCGAAAGGATTTTCAAATCGCAGTATTTGGCCAGTTGTTCGGCCTCATCGCTGATCTGCATCACCAGTTCCCGGGTGGGGGCCAGGATCAGCACCCTGGGGGTGCCCTTTTTCCGGTTTTCATCCAAAGGACGGTTCCAGAGTCTGGAGATCACAGCAATGAGAAAAGCCGCGGTCTTTCCGGTACCGGTCTGGGCCCGGCCGCTGGCGTCTTTTCCCAGCAGGGCCGCGGGCAGGATATCGCCCTGGATCGGGGTGCAGCGGGTAAATCCCAGGTCGCTGATGGCGCGCATCAGGGGCTCCGGGAGGTCAAATTCATCAAATCGAAAGGGTTCTGGTGCAGGAACTGCGGTTTGCCGGACTTTTTCTTCTTCTTTGGGGTCTTCGGGCGCTGTGTCACCGGCCCGTTCCATGCTTTTTTGTTCTTTCATCTACTCTCTTTTTTCATGGTTAAGATGGTTTCGTAAAAAATAAGTTTTTAGATGGCGCCGTAAAGTTCAATTTTTACGGTGCCATCATATGTGGTTAAGGATAAAAATTTATCATTATATGATAATATTTTTAAACTTTTGGTGCAAGCCTTAAATTGACAGTCTTTAAGGCAGAGACATCAAAATTGACCGCAGGGCTTTCTTCCGCCCAGCCATCACCTTCACCGCAGGAGATGGGATAACCGCAGCATCGGCAGCGGCAGAAGTCCCTTTTAAAAGTCGCTTTTGCCGGTTTTCGCATGAGCCGGGGCGGGTGCGGTTTGTTTGCCTGCGGCGTGCTTTCGGCGATTGGCCAGGGCCAATCTGTAGCCGAAACCGCGCCAATGCAGTCAAACA
>JAGTVF010000304.1 GCA_018224315.1 Desulfobacterales bacterium
AATCTGATAAACAGGATAAGAAAAATGCCTTTGAAACATTTCACCGCTGTGGTGCTGATCTTCCTGTTTGTGCTCATGGCCGCCGGCGCCGCACAGGCCCGTCCCCTGGTCCGGGGGTATGGATGCGCGGTGACCGATCATGACACCATCCTGGAGCTTGTTGAATGCTTTGGTGAACCCCTTTACACCGAAGAGGTCGAAGAATATATCCGGGTGCGTCCCCGCCAGGTGGTCAAGACCACCATTACCATCTGGTATTACCGGATTGACGAAAGCGGTTTTAACAACAACGAATTGTTTGCCTTCCACATCCATCAGGGCAAAATCTTTAAAATCAAACAGATCAGCAAGTAAAAAAGCGCCTATGCCGGAGCAGCCGCCTCCATTTTCTGAGCAATCCTGCGAATGGCAGCAGAAGTGGCTTTTTTGAAATTATCGGTCTGTTTTTCGGAAAACTCTGTAAAATCCACCAGTTCAAAATCCTTGACCACCGATAGAAACTGCAGCACGATTTTTTCAGCCATTTCGGAATACCGGGTTTGACGGGCCTGCGGATCCGCAAGGGCATAAATTTCGGCCAGGGCCCGGCCCATGGGGCTATGGGTTTCCTGTAGCCGCCGGTCAAAAACATCCACAATCAATGTAAAAATCACATCCACTGGATTGCTCTTGATCAGCGACGGGGTGTGCAGAAAAGAGAAATCCGTTTTCACGGCAATGTCGCCCCTGCCCGTATCCATCACCCGTTCAAACCAGTTGACCGTATACCGGCGAAAGTCAGAAGCCTCCCATTTGCCCTTTTCCCACATATGGGCAAAAAGGATCTGGTCCAGGCTGTCCATGCATTCCTTTCGGTCCTCAAAATCGTATGTTCCCAGAAGCGCGCCGTCCTGGAACAAATCCACGCCCGGGTTGTGCGCCTGTGGTGAAATTTCCAGGCAGGCAAGGCGGGGCTGCGCCCCGGGGCGCTGCAGCAGAATTTTATAGGCCGGCTGGCTTTGATCAATGCGTTCAAGTTCCGGGGCGAGCTCGGGGGGACGGATTTTTCCGGCCGCTTCGGGCGGCAGAAACACGGCTGCCACATTCGGGCTGACATCAATAACCGCCTGGGCTTCATCAAATACCTGCCGGTCGGATGCGTCCAGGGATAGGGCCGGAACCAGGCGGCCGGGTTCGAGATACGGCGCAAACACCTCCAGCAGCGCCTCAAGGCCTGCCTGCCAGTGGGCGCTTCTGGGGTCCCGGCCGTTGTCAATCCATTGTTTGACCTTCTCTGATGCGGGTTCCATATCTGTCCTCATATATTATGGTTTCATGAAACCCGATGATCATATAGACGATCCTTTCGCCGGTCAATATGGAAAAAGGAGCAGATGCGTTTTTGGGTTGCGCAATCCGGAACTTGTACTGTTTTTATGCTTTGGCAAACTGCTGCCGCAGTTTTTTCTTGATGATTTTCCCGCTGGGATTTCTGGGCAGTTCCTCTGTAATGATAACTTTCTTGGGAACTTTGTAACCGGCCAGGTGCTGCTTGCAAAATGCAATCACAGCATCTTCTTTGAGGTCCTTGCCCGGAGCGGCCACCACCACCGCGGTGACGATCTCGGACCAGTATTCATGGGGCAGGCCGATAACTGCGGCATCCATGACGCCCGGACACTGAAACAGCATTGCCTCCACTTCCTGGGAGGCCACGTTTTCCCCGCCGGTCTTGATCACATCCTTGATCCGGTCTATAAAATAGACAAACCCTTCCTCGTCCATGCGCACGAGGTCTCCGGTGTGATGCCATCCGTTTCGGAAGGTTTGGGCGGTTTTTTCCTCGTCCCGGTAATAGCCCAGCATCACGGCCGGACCCCGGGCCACCAGTTCCCCTTCTTGACCCACAGGCACTTCCTTGTCATTGTGGTCCACCACTTTTACCTGAATGGGCAAGTGGGCCTTGCCTATGGAGGTACTTTTCCGCTCAAAATCCTCCGGTCTGAGGCTTGTGCCCAGCGGACTCATTTCAGTCTGGCCGTAATAGTTCATAAAACCGGCCCCGGGCAGCAGTTTCCGCCATTTCTCAAGCACCGGGGGCGAGGCCAGGGCGCCGAAGACCACACACTGCTGCAGGGAGCTTAAATCATACTGATCAAATCCCGGCATCATGGGCAGCCCGGTGTACAACGCCGGCGGCCAGACCCAGTGGGTAATCTTCTCATCCCGGGTCAGCTCCAGTATTTCCTTTGGATCGGGTGCGTATTCCATGACCGTGGTGGCCCCCACGGCAACAATGGCGGTAAACAAGTACATGGCCGCAACATGATAGAGGGGAATACCGGTAATGATTCTGGCGTCTTCCCCGATGCGCAGATCAAACACGGCGGAAAGAATATCAATGTAGTAGTTGAGATGGGAATTTAACACCCCCTTTGGACTGGCTTCGGTGCCCGAGGTATACAAAAGCGTGGCCGGATCTTCGGCTTCGATTTCCACCCGGGGCTCCCGGGCGGGCGTGGAAGCGGCATACAGGGTATCAAAATCCATCCAGCCCTCAGGGGCGACCTTTCCGGCCAGGTTGATCCAGATGAAATGGCTGACCCCGGCAAGCTCGTGTTTGACCGGGATCACACTGTCGGCCAGGCTGTCTTCCACAACAAAGATCACCGGTTGGCTGTGATTGATGATAAATTCAACCTCCCCGGACTTGAGCATGAAGTTAAGCGGTGTCACAATGGCCCCCAGCTTCAGCAGCGCCCACCAGTAAATCACGAACTGGTGGCAGTTGTGGGACAAAATCGCCGCCCGGTCCCCCTTTTGTACGCCCAGTTCCGCCAGGCTGTAGGCACATCGATTGACTGCTGCATTCAATTGTTGGTAGGTAAAATGCCGATCTCTGAAAGAAAAAGCCCTTTTGTCCGGATTTCTGGCCGCGGTTCGCACCAGCATATCCCCCACACTCGCCCTTCTGACCACGTTTCTCTCATACGATGAAAGCTGTGTCATAACCCCCCCTGTTTGTGCATGTATGGTATGTGTGACTGACAGCAGGTATGTCTTTTCCCGGGATTGCAGATTACCGGTTGCTGAACAAAAATCTAACAAGATAAACAATGTTCTTGATATTAAATGACTGCCATGAATCGGTTGATGTGTCAATTTGAATCCATCACACGGGGCAAAACCCTGAAAATCTTCAGACCAGGGAAAAATCAAACCGCAATTTCGGTTGATCTGTTTTGTATTTCATTATGGGTTCTGATAATCTGTCCGATATAAAGCTGGCCGATTTTCAATGACCGCAAATTGCCACCTGCAGGAAAGCAGCGAAGGCCGGTACCAGAAGTCATTTATGATCCGGGCACCTGAAGAAGTCGCCGGCGAACTCAAAAATTTTGTAGAAAATCGATCACATTAAAGGAAAATTTTTATGAACCCGCATTCAAACATGGAACAATACCTGCAGCCCACGGCATTTATGAATTTTAACCATCCGGCAGTGTCCGCATTTGCCGAAGAAAAAGCCGGCAGCACCAGTGATCCGGTCAAACAGGCGGTGAACCTTTATTACGCGGTTCGCGACAGCATCTATTATGACCCCTATGCGATTGTGCTCACCACCGACGGCCTGTGCGCATCCACTACCCTGGACCAAAAGCGCGGGTGGTGCGTTGCAAAGGCCGTCCTGCTGGCTGCCTGCTGCCGGCACATGGGCATCCCGGCCCGGCTCGGATTTGCGGACGTGAAAAACCATCTTTCCACCAAACGGCTCAGAGAGCGAATGAAAACCGATGTTTTTTACTGGCACGGGTATACCTCCATTTATGTAAACGGCCAATGGGTCAAGGCCACTCCGGCTTTCAATATTGAGCTGTGCAAAAAATTTTCCCTCAAGCCCCTGGAGTTTGACGCAACAGCCGATTCCA
>JAGTVF010000305.1 GCA_018224315.1 Desulfobacterales bacterium
TCAACACCGTGAATGACAGGTCAACAATTGTCCGGATGTTTCACCGGCCTGGCATCGCACAGATATAACGTCTGATAATATATATTATGTTAACTTTTTTTTGAAACAGCAAAGACCGGGCTTTTATTCATTTTTTCCGGCACGGATGCCCCCTTTCCAGCCTTTCCCTGATTTGCTGGAAAGGTTTTTGGTATTTCTCCTGGAATTGAACATATTGAACATGGCGTCTCTTACTGATCCTTTTTTTTGTCCAGAATGTTTCGCACCGCAGGCATGATATAAATTTCTTCCAGGGGCATCTGCCGCAGGCAGTCTGCCAGCAATTCAATTTTTTCGTTTACCAAAAGGCGCTTGTCCATAATAAAGACCCATTCGCCCCTGATCCGGCACAAGCCGCTTTTTGCGTTGACCCCGGTTGTCCGCAGGTTCTGCTCTGCAACGCGGATATCGAGCTTTTCGGCGATTTCCATCAGATGCTGGTAAATCTGTTTTCGTTTCACGTTAAAAATCGTTTCCGGCAATGACGATCCGGCTTGAAAACAGCCGGCAATGTGTTATTATATTTGTGATACGGCGGTTGACAAGCCTGCAGTAAGGCTGATCAACCTGAAAAACCAATCACTTGAAATGCAACACGGCATCACTTCAATAACCACAGGAGGCGCATTTACATGGCAAACACGGCAGCAACCAGGCAAACCGAACGCACCCAGGTCATGGTCAACAGCTTTATCCGAAGCGTCTATAACTGGATGGCCTTTGGTTTGGCGTTAACCGGCGGTGTGGCGTTTTTCACCGCCCATAATCCCACCATGCAGCAGCTGATTTTCGGCACCCCAATGGTGTTTTTCGGCCTGATCATCGCAGAACTGGGCATGGTCTTTTACCTGAGCGCAAGGATCCAGAAAATGGAGGCCTCCACGGCCACGGGCCTGTTTCTGCTCTATGCCGCGGTCAACGGACTGACCTTGTCCTTTATATTCCTGGTTTACACGGGAACCTCCATTGCTCAGGTGTTTTTCATCTGTGCGGCCACGTTTGTGGCCTGCAGCATCTACGGCATGACCACAAAGCGGGACCTGACCACCTGGGGCAATTTTTTGTTCATGGGCTTAATCGGCATCATCATCGCCTCTGTGGTCAACATGTTTATCCAGAGCTCGGCCATGCAGATGATCATCAGCTATATCGGCGTGCTGGTGTTTGTGGGCCTGACCGCCTATGACACCCAGAAGCTCAAAAACATGGCCATGACCCAGCCCGCAGATATCGGCGCGGGCGTGGTGAGAAAAGGCGCCATCATGGGGGCTCTTTCCCTGTATCTGGATTTCATCAACCTGTTTATCATGCTGCTCCACATATTCGGCAGCAGGGAATAAACATAAAAAACAGCCACCTGTTATCAAGGGGAGAAGCCGGAAAGCAAACGGTTTCTCCCCTTTTTTGCAACTCCGGTTTATTCCAGTGATCCGTTTAACTGATCGGCAATCACGTCCACGATCTGTTGACACAACTGATCGGTTTCTTTCTCATCCGGGCCTTCCACCATGATCCGGCACAGGGGCTGGGTTCCGGAATAACGCACCAGCACCCTTCCCTGCTCTCCCAGGTGGTTTTTCACTTTTTCGATTTCCCCGGCAATGGCGGGAATTTGGTAGATATCGGTTTTTTCCCTTATCCGGACATTTTTGAGCACCTGGGGATAGCGGCGCATGACCCGGCAAAGCCCGGAAAGCCCGCTGTTGGATGCATCCATGGCCTCAACCAGGTGAAGCGCGGTCAGTATGCCGTCGCCCGAGGTGTGGGCGTCCAGAAAAATCATGTGACCTGAGTCTTCACCGCCGATCACCGCACCGCTTTTTCGCATTTCATCAAGCACATGGCGGTCGCCCACATCCGTGATCCGGTGCTCGATGCCCATTTCCTTTAGGGCCAGGCGAAGGCCCAGGTTGCTCATGACTGTGCTGACAGCCAGGTTGTTTTTCAGACGCCCGGCCTGTTTCATGTGCCGTGCGCAGATGGCCAGAACCTGGTCGCCGGTGACGGCCGCGCCGGTTTCATCCACGGCAATGAGCCGGTCTCCGTCTCCGTCAAAGGCGCAGCCCAGATCTGCCCGGTTTTCCAAAACCGCCTGCTGCAGAGTTTCAATGTGCTGGGAGCCGCATCCGTCATTGATGTTGGTGCCGTCTGGGGAATCAAACAAAACTGTCAGGTCCGCTCCGAGTCCGGCAAACACCTGGGGGGCGATCTCTGAAGTCGCCCCGTTGGAGCAGTCCAGCACGACTTTCATGCCCTTTAACAGATTGTCTCTGCCCGCGCTTTTTTTTAAGAACCGGGCATATTGGCCTGCAGGGTCGGCCATGAAACAGACGCGGCCGATGGCATCGGGTGCTGCGGCCAGGTGGATTTCCGGGGAGGTATTGAGTATGCGGGCCTCAATTTGTTCTTCAGTGGCAGAATCCAGTTTAAACCCCATGGCATCAAACAACTTGATCCCGTTATCCTCGTAAGGGTTGTGGGATGCCGAAACCATGATGCCCGCATCCGCCCGGGCATACCGGGTCAGAAAAGCCACCCCAGGGGTGGGAAGCATGCCGGCAAGCAAGACATCTGCGCCGGCAGAACAGATTCCTGAAGCCAGGGCGGCTTCAATCATGTCTCCTGAAATCCGGCCGTCTTTTCCGATCACGATTGTGCTGCGGTGGTTGTGTTTTAAGACCGCAGCAGCGGCCCGTCCCAGGTTCAATGCGATTTCCGGGGTGATCGGATGCTGGTTGGCCACCCCGCGAACGCCGTCGGTGCCGAAAAACCTTCTCATGTCATGATCCGTTTTTTAAAGGCAGTGTTAAGTTTTCAGTGATGAAGTGTTCAGTAAAAACAATCAGGTGTTTGTTTTGTCCGGTAAAACAGACTGCCAGGATTCCATGCAGGCATCTGCCAGGGCCTGCAGCCATTCTGTTCCGGCTGCGGCCAGGTCTTTATCAAGGTCCTGGATCAACTGGATGTAGTCGGGATTGTTCAAAGATGCCATTCGCTCCCGGAGACCGCGGATAAAAGGATCTCTTTTTTCAGGCAGATCCATTTGTTCCGCCGGGACCTGGAGCCGGCTTTCCAGGCGGTCCCAGTATGGGCCCATGTGATCGGGGGCCACTTTTTGGGCAAAATGGCCCAGGCGCTTGATGCGCTCCTGGATGCAATCTGCAAGAGTGGCGGTCAGGCCCTGGAAAAGGGCTTCTGGCATGTAATCGGAGACAAAGAGCCTTCGCACATAATGATACCACTGCTCCAGGGCCCGGAGATTGGCCAGATAATAAAGGTTGTTGGATACGATACCCAGAAGACCGCCCACACCGGATGCACCGGTGTAAGGCACGTTTCCGGATCGGGCAGGACCGCCGAAAATCAGCCGGCCGGGTCGCGTCTCGCTTTTGCGGCAGATGGTGCCGGCGGCAATGACTGTGCCGAAGGCCAGCCTGCAGGGACCCACAAGACCGCCCTGCCCGCCCAGAAATATGGGCGGCTGATTTAACATCACCCCGCTTGGCACATCTCCGATCAGTGAAGCCGTGGCCTTGTCCTGTCTGGGGGTGAAATTAAAATGAATGTAGGCGCTTCCCACCTCGCTGTGATTTTTCGGCCCGGTGCCCCCGGACATGAAACAATCACAAAAGTTGACCAGGCTGCCCAGGGTAACAAAGGGAAACAGGATGGTTTGTTTTAAGCCGGCGCTGTGGGCGGCACTGGCATGTTCCTCCAGGATGGTGCCGGCCCGGATATGAGCAGATGGTCCAATGGATGATTTTTCCAAAAAAACCGAATTGCTGAAGTATCCGCCTTCA
>JAGTVF010000306.1 GCA_018224315.1 Desulfobacterales bacterium
GACCGGGGGGTGATGCATTTTTGGAAATCTGGTGATGGGGATTGACAAGCGAATCTGGCTGCGTGTATATTGTGGTTAATAGGAACGTATAACTTCGCTTCGCTTGTTAACGTTCTCCCCTCAAGCGCCGGGGAGGGCTATGGGGCAAGAGCCCATAAAAAAGGATGGCCGATCATGGGGAAAAGGGGACCGACACCGAAAGCAAAAGCCGAGCTAAGGCGGCATCCGATCACTTGCCGCCTGACCGATGTCGAGCTGGACAGACTCGACCGGGGCCGGCCGGAAAAAATGACTCGGGGGGAATGGCTCCGGACTAAAGCCCTGAAACGGAAACTGCCAAGGCAAATTCCGGAATTGAACCGGGAGGCATGGACCACGCTGTCCACCGCTGTTTCCAACGTGAATCAATTATCCAAGTCGATCAATCAGGGAACCAGATCCGAGCTGGCGGCTGCCGACTTAGCTGACCTGATTGCTCAGATTCAGGCCGTGCGGCTGCAATTATTACGGGGAGATGTGGAATGAAAGAGGGGCGAATGTGAAAGGCAATGTGAACCGTGGTTCTGGTTTTAGAGGCGTGATGACTTATCTCATGAATAAAAAACTGGATATGAAGGCCGGGCCACCAGTGCCACGTCCTGGGTCTCTGTTTATCCCTGGTAATATGGGTGGGACAAATCCTCGGGCGATTGCCCAAGAGTTTGGAATTTCCAGATCGTTAAGACCAGAATGCAATCGGCCAGTTTGGCATTGCTCTTTGTCTTTGCCCGCTGGGGAAACCATGACAGCGGAACGGTGGCAGGATGCCGGGGCCAAATTGCTCCACAAAATTCATATGGATCCAGATCTCCACCAATGGGTAATGGTCAAGCATACAGATACGAATTATGAGCATTGTCATCTGATAGTCAGCCGAATTGGCTTGGATGGATCTATCTGGCATGGCAAGTGGGATGCAAGGGCTGTGCATGAAGCGACACAAGAAATCGAAATCGAAATGAATTTAATCCGCACACCGGGTCCGGGCCCGAAGGGGCCAGGGGAATCCGGCCCCCATGTCAATGTCAGTAAAAAAGAACGGAAAATGTGGGAAAAGCGTGGTATCCCTGAAGAGATGATCCCCAGATTGGCCATTGCTGTCGCCCTAGAATCAGCAATAAAAAATGGTGACGGTACATTAGAGCATCTGAAAGCAGAAATGGCCCTTGATAAAATAGGTGTCCATGTAAATGAGGCATCAACCGGTCGAATTTCCGGTGTGGCTTTTTCCATGGAGGTTGACGGCGAGGTGTGTCGTTACAAAGCAAGCCAGATTCACAAGGATTATGCCTGGAAAACCCTTGGGGCAAGGCTTGAAGAAAGGAGAGAAGCATATGAACGAGAGCAGTGGGGAGAAGAAAATCATCTCTCTGAAAGAGAAAGCAATGGCCAGGCATCAGTCCGGCCAGGAGACAGTAGAGCGGTTAGCGATGGAGATCTCGATCTTGCGCGAGAGCTGTCAGACCTTGCCCGGGTTACCGGAGGCGATCGCCCAGCAACTGAAGCCCCTGGAAGAAATGCAGCGGACTTTGGACAGCTTGACAGAGGCGCAGCGGGCAGCGATCAGCGAGTTGACGCAGGAAATAGCGGTGTCAGCGACGCAGGCCATGGAACAGGTGACAGATCAGCTGCAAGTCCGGATCCAGGACCTGGACCCGTCCCTGAGTCAGATAGAGAACTTGTCAACGAATTTGGTCAGGGTGCGCAATTCGATGAACAAACTCCATCCTCAAATCCGGGAGGCGATCGAAGATCTGGGAGACTCCACGGCGGACCTGGATCGGGCCACCCGGCGCCGGGGGCGTGGTCACCTGGTGACCGCTCTGGTGACCGGTCTGATTTTCAGCCTGATCACGCTGACAGGGATAGCATTCATGCCGAAAATTTGGGGGATGCTCCAAAATCTGGGATGGCTCAAATGAGCTGGAATGACAGATTTAAAAAGGCATCGGCGGCCAGGCGGCGAGAAGCTGCCGGGGAGGGACCCGCACCGGTGCCGGCGCATGAGATCCAGAACGCCCGGGCCGTGGATCCAAAACCGGTGTTGGAAAAATACGGTTTTGAGGTGCGGCAGGTTGGGAAACAATATTCAATCCGCCAAGGCGGAGATGAGATTTACAGAGCAACTTTTAAAGATGGCCATTGGGTGCATTGTGATCACTACGGCGGCGGTGTCGGTGATAACATTGCATTAATTCAATATCTGGACCCTGGGAAGAATTTTGCTGATGCTGTTTTTACGTTGCACGGCGCTCCGGCGTTCAATCCGCAGTCGGCGCCAGATCTGAAAAAACTCCGGCCGGTGCTGCCGGCGTGCAACTCATGGGCCGAGGCCAGGGGCCGGGATTATCTGCTCGAACGCGGTATTTCTGTTGAAACGATTGATGCCGCAGAAGCGGCCGGCTTCCTTGCTTATACAATGGATGGAATCCTGACCTTGGGGCGTGATCCCCAGGGCGGGGAGATCCGGGCGATCACCCGCCGGGCTTGGGATGATAATGCCGAAATGCCGAAGCGTGATCTCCGGCACTCGAATAAAGTGGAATTCCCTCCGGTGCTGCCGGGTGCCGCTGTGGCCGTGGTGGTAGTTGAGGGCGGGATCGATGCCCTGGCCGTGCATGATATGTGTCGCAAGCAAGACAAGCCGCTGCCCACTGTCATTGTCAGCGGATCAGCTGAGGCTCAAGGCTTCCTTGAGCAGCCGCATATCCAAAAAATTTTGAAAAATGTTGAGAAAATCACGGTCTGTTATGAAAATGAAGACCGGGAAAAAACTCAAATTAAAACCGATGCGGCGCATGATAAACAGATGAACAGGATCCGGGAGCTGGCTCCCCAGACTGCAGTGCAGAAATGGCGGCCGCCGACCGGCTGCAAAGATGCGGCTGATGTTAATGCAGCGATGGTCATAGAGCCGGATCCGGCATCGGAGTCAGAGCAGGATTATAATAATGGGCCGTCGTTGGCAAAATAGAAGGTTTCCATTCCTATTTTTTCGGCTGGACTTTCATGGAAGATTATGAAATGAAAGATGAAATTTACAGATACCTTGATTATCATTGAGGTTTTGGAGAATAAAGATTGGGCAAGTATGGCTGATTTTTTAGAAAATTAAGATTTGTTGCAAGAAGGTTTAATTTTGGAAATCATCAAAATTGGTCCATAACCAAAATCCTTTATGATGGATAATGTGCCGGTATATTTTAAATC
>JAGTVF010000307.1 GCA_018224315.1 Desulfobacterales bacterium
CGTCCAGCAGCCGGATCATGGCCATGTTATCAGGCCGGGTAATGGTATTGATGTTGGACAAGGTCAGCCGGGTGACCCTGCGCCACAGTATCCGCTTTAAGGCCATGGCGCTGGCAATGGCATCCGGATCCGCATTGATCAATACCAGTACATGGTCAGAGCCGGAAAACTGCTCCATCAGATGTTGGAGTTTCTGGGTTGTCGACAAGGTCATAATGCGTCGTCCTGTGCGGGCCAACCGCTGTAATATCGGTTTTTTGGGCAATGCAAATAAAAAAGCGTGTACACCGACACGCCGCGTTCGCCTTTGCCCGGTCTTTTTTGCACAAATGGCAGATCACATCGGATTTCTGCTTTTCTGGATCACGCCTTGGCGCCGGCGGGAGCCCGTTTTTTGTCAGGGTTTGCCGGCCCTTGATTTGCCAAAACAATATGCAGAATCCAAAGGGTTGTCAAGAGGGCAAATTTCTGTGAAAACTCAGGCGGCTATCAGGGATGGGCCAGCCCCGGGCAACAGTTGTTTTGCCCGGCATTGACTGTTGCCGGCAATTGGTATTGAAATGCTGCCCGTTTTGGGGTATGAAACAATCAAAGACGAATTTTTCCGTTAATGTTCACTGTCGGGTCAAAAACCAAACCCCGGCCCCGGGCTTTTACGGAAGTATATGAGTTATGCTATAGGCAGAGACGCCACCCAGGCTCATCCGGGTGGCGTTTTTTATTGGAGGCGGGCAAATCATGGCCTTACTGCTGGTGATTGACAATTATGATTCCTTTACCCACAACCTGGTGCAGATGTTTATGCGCTATGACCTGGAAATTTCCGTTTTCCGGGCCGGCTGCATCACAGTTGGAGAGATCTCTGCACACAGGCCCGATTACCTGCTCATCAGCCCGGGCCCCCGGGCCCCGGAGCAGGCCGGTGTCAGCGTGGAAGCGATCCTGTCCTTTGCCGGCCGGATTCCGGTGCTGGGCGTATGCCTGGGCATGCAGTGCATCAACGCGGCTTTTGGGGGAAAAACCCTCCGGGCCCCCGTGCCCGTGCATGGAAAGACCAGCCGGATATTTCATGACGGCACGGGACTGTTTGAAAACATCGAATCCCCGTTTACCGCAACCCGGTATCATTCCCTGGTCATTGACGGCCGGGGCCGGGGACTGCAGGTCTGCGCCTGGACCGGCAGCGGCGTGATTATGGGCATTGCCGATCCAAAACGGCAGATTTTCGGGGTGCAGTTTCATCCGGAGAGTTTTATGACCCAAAGCGGATTTGCCCTTGTGGAACGTTTTCTTTCCCAGGGGCCTGTCCATCTTCCTGGGCATAGGAAATAAAAAAAATGAAAAATGACCTGCAAAAGCAGATCTCCGGTTTTGCCGGCGGCATTGACCGGATCTGCACCGAGACAATTGATCTCAGGGAGCCCTTTGTTGAAACTGCCGCCCGGTTTGCCGATCTTGCCGGCACCGTGGTGCTGGCAAGCGGTACGGACCATGACGCGGCCAGATATCATATCCTGGCAGCCCGGCCCTGGCTGACTTATCGGTTTGACGGTGTTTATGCCCGGCTCGAAACCAGAGACGACTCCCTGCGTTTGCAAGCAGACCCCCTGGAGGTCCTGCGAGCGCTTCTGCAAGCCTGCGCCGTGGGTCAGGCCTGTCCGGACCAGCCCTTGTGTGCGGGCCTTCTGGGATATCTGTCCTATGATCTGAAAAACCGGATTGAAAATCTGCCCAGAACCGCACTCGATGACCAGGGGCTGCCGGAGATCTGCCTGTATGCCCCGTCAGTGCTTTTGATCTGTGACCGGCACCGGCAAACCACCCGGCTGTGCATTCCGCAGCGGTCAAAAACCGGACAAACCGGTGCAGCCCGGGCCCGGGACTGGTTTTTCGCGCAGGCAGACTGCCCGGCCCAATGCTTTGAAACCGGTTTTTCCGGCGGATCAACGGGTTTTTTCTCACCGTTTACCCGGCGCACTTACATGGAGGCGGTGGAGACGATCAGGGATTACATTGTTGCCGGTGACATCTACCAGGTGAATTTTTCCCAGCGCTTTGAAACCGATTTTTCCGGCCATCCCTATGCCATGTTCGCCCGTTTGTTTGGCCAGGCCCCGGCCCCTTTTTATGCTTATGTCCATGCCGGGGATCACTGGATCGTGTCCACCTCCCCGGAACGGTTTGTCAGCAAAACCGGATCCCTGGTGGAAACCCGGCCCATCAAGGGGACCCGGCCCCGGGCAGAGACGCCTGCAGCTGACCGGGCCTTGGCAGAAGAACTGCAGTCCAGTGCAAAAGACGATGCAGAACTGTCCATGATCGTGGATTTGATGCGAAACGACCTGGGCCGGGTGTGTGCAGCCGGCACCGTGGAGGTGGCAGCGCACAAGCGCCTGGAGGCCTGGCCCAACGTATTTCACCTGGTGTCTGTGATCCGGGGACGGCTGGCTGAAAAAAAAGACAGTGTGGATTTGATCCGTGCTGCATTTCCCGGCGGATCTGTGACGGGATGTCCCAGGATCCGGGCTATGGAAATCATAGACGAGCTTGAGCCCGTGTGCAGGCATGTCTATACCGGTTCCATCGGTTATATTGGCTTTGACGGGCAGATGGATCTGTCCATTGCCATCCGCACTGCGGTCATCAGCGGCAACAGGATGTTTTTTTCCGTTGGCGGGGGGGTGGTGTTTGATTCGGATCCGGCCCTGGAATACGAGGAAACCCTTCATAAGGGGCGATCCGTGATGAGCGCGTTCGGGGAGCCTGGCCGGGTTGGTGATGGCCGGCCCCGGATCTGGTTAAACGGCATGATCGTGGCCGAATCCGATGCCCGGGTGCCGGTCACCGACCCGGGGGTGCAGTATGGATACGGTTTTTTTGAAACCATCCGGGTGGAAAACAATCAAATTCATCTGGCAGACGCGCACCTGGAGCGGTTTTTCCGCACGTGGCAGGCGCTTTTTAACACCCGTGTGCCGGATCTGAGCTGGCAGACCGTCATTTCCCGGGTGGTGGCGGCCAATAACCTGACAAACCAGGTGTGCGCGGTCAAGCTCCTGGCCGCGGCCCGGCAGGCGGAAAACCGGGCTGATCGTCCGCCCCATCTGATGGTTTCAGCCGTCCCGTATGTGCACCGGCTGGAGCAGGCCGGAAAGCCGGCCCTGGATCTGGCCACATATCCCTGTTTTCGGCAGACGCCCCTGGCGGATCATAAGACGATGAATTACCTGTATTATCTCATGGCCGGAAAATGGGCGCGCCGGCAGGGGGCGGATGAAGCCCTGATCTGCAATGCAGGCGGATCCGTGTCTGAGACCAACACCGCCAACCTGCTGGCGGTTTACGGAAAAACCGTGATTTGTCCGGCATCAGCCCATGTGCTGGCCGGGGTCATGGAGCAGGCCGTGACACGACGGCTTCAGGAATTGGGCTTTTTTATCCGCAGAAAGCCTGTCACGGTCCAAACCCTGGTTGATGCAGATTTGGTGATGGTCACCAATTCCCTGATGGGCCCGGTGGGGGTGCGCTCGGTTGACGGGGAGGCCGTGACCTGCGATCCAAAATGGGTCGCAGGTCTGCGCAGCAGTGTATTGTCTGATTTTACCCAATACGGCGAGTATTCCTGCGGTTTCAATTTTCGCCGTCCTTGACCTTGACGAAAAAGCCTGGTTTTCGTTCGGGCACCAATAAAAGCGGCAGTACCCGGATGTTTTATCCTGTGTTTTTTATCCCAGGGCACTGCGGATTCGCTGCATGGCCCGGTCCACGTTTTCATAGCTGTTAAATGCGCTCAGCCGGATGTATCTGGACCCGCAGGGTCCGAATCCCGCACCCGGGGTGCAGACCACCCCGGTTTTTTCCAGAAGCGCGTTGAAAAAATTCCAGGAATCGGTTTGCGCATCCACCCAGATATAGGGCGAGTGTTTGCCGCCTGCATATGAATAGCCCAGTGCATCCATTTCCCGGCAGATGCGGTCGGCATTTTTCATGTAATCATCAATGATTGCCTTTACCTGTTTCTGTCCCTGCTCGCTGTAGACGGCTTCCGCGGCTCGCTGCACCGGATAGGCCACGCCGTTGAACTTGGTGGAATGCCGGCGGTTCCACAGGGGGTGGAGCATTTCCGGGTGTCCGTTTTTGTCAAAGGCCCGGCAATCCTTGGGCACCACTGTATAGGCGCAGCGGGTGCCCGTGAACCCAGCAGTTTTGGAAAAGCTTCTGAATTCCACGGCCACTTCCCGGGCGCCGGGCACCTCGTAGATGGACCGGGGCAGGGTTTCATCCCGGATAAAGGCTTCATATGCCGCGTCATAGAGGATCAGGGCCTTGTTTTGCCGGGCAAAGTCCACCCACTTTGAAAGGGTTTGCTTTGTGGCGGCCGTGCCCGTGGGATTGTTGGGAAAGCACAAATAGATAAGATCCACTTCGGCATCCGGCAGGTCCGGCAAATAGTCGTTTTCCCGGGTGCAGGGCATGTACACGATGTTTTCAAACCGGCCGTCTTTAAACGCTCCGGTGCGGCCGGCCATGACATTGGTGTCCACGTACACCGGATACACCGGATCCGGCACGGCCACCCGGGTCTCTGTTGCCAGGATTTCCTGGAAATTGCCGGTGTCGCACTTGGCCCCGTCGCTGACAAAAATTTCGTCTGCTGAAATCTGCGCGCCCCTGGCGGCAAAGTCGTGCTCAGCGATTTTTTCCCGCAGAAATGCGTATCCCTGCTCGGGTCCGTAGCCCCTGAAGGAGGTGTCTTGTCCCATTTCGTCAACCGCTTCGTGCATGGCCGCAATGCAGGCCGCGGGCAGTGCCCGGGTGGCGTCTCCGATGCCCAGGCGGATGATGCCGGTATCCGGGTTTTTTTCGCTGAAATCAGCAATCCGGGCGGCAATGTCGGAAAACAGGTAAGAGGCCTGGAGTTTTTTGTAATGGGGATTGATACGGATCATTGTCAGCGGTCCTTTTTGATATTTTTTTATGGCATTGTTGTCAATTGCCGGGCTGGCATCAGCCGGTTTCCTGTTTTTCAAATTTCCATGATTGATAAAAATTTCTGCTCGTATATAATAGAAAACCCGCTTGTGTCAATAACGCCCGGGCCGCTGCTGTTTTCAGGCCTGCTGAAGCCGGGTTTTCATTCTTGACACCAGCCCTGTATTGTACTTTTTTAGACAACCATTTGTCTGTATAAAAATTTTAAGAATATATAGAAGGAATATGCCCATGACTGAACAATTGCTGCAGGAAACCACCGAAGACGACATCCGGATTGTCACTTTAAACCATGGCAAAACCAATTCTTTAAACCGGGACATGCTCCGGCGCCTGGGAGAAATCGTTGCCGAGGCGGATGAAAACCCGTCGCCCAAAGGAATTGTGCTTACCGGCCAGGGCCGGTTTTTTTCCAGCGGATTTGATTTGCCCATGTTTCTGGGATTCTCCGAGCATCAGGAAGCTGTGGATTTTTTTGAGTTTGAAGAGCAGGTGCTCACTTCCCTGTTTGCCTGCCGAAAACCCGTTGTGGCGGCCTTAAACGGCCATACCGCCGCCGGCGGGCTGATTTTGGCCATGGCCGCAGACTACCGGATTATCAAGGAGCACCCCAAGATTAAAGTGGGCATGTCCGAAAACAAAATCGGTCTGCCCTTGAGCGTTGCCCAGCATGAGGTCATGCGGTTCGGGTTTGACAGCAACCACCGGTTCCGGGATGTGATGTTTTTCAGCGATATGGTCGATGTGTTTGCCGCCAGGGAAAAGGGCCTGGTGGATGAACTGGTTGCTGAAGATATGCTCATGGACCGGGCCAAGCAGGTGGTATCCCTGTGGATCGACAACCCGGGCCGCCCTTTTATGCGGATGAAGCAGATGCTGCGCGCTGATACGGTGCAGCGGATCCGCAGAAAACTGGCAGAGGAAAACTGGCAGGCGGAGCTGAAGAATTTTTTCCGCGACGACGTTCGCCAGACGTTGGAATTCGTCCAGGCCAGCATGAAATAGATGACAACCATGGCTGACCTGAAAATTGATCCGCTTCTGTCCCTGGTGGAAAAACCCAGCCGATACATGGGCGGGGAAATCAACGCGATTGTCAAAACCGGCGCCGAAGTCCGGCTCCGCATGGCTTTGGCGTTTCCGGACACCTACGAGATCGGCATGTCGCATTTCGGCATGCAGATTCTCTATGATCTGGTCAATGCCCGGCCCGAAGCATGTGCCGAACGCGTATTTGCACCGGGCATTGACATGGCAAAACTGCTCAAATCCCGGCAAATCCCCTTGTTTTCCCTTGAAACCCGGCGGCCTTTGGGTGAATTTGATATTGTCGGATTTAGTCTTCTCTATGAGCTCAATTACACCAATGTGCTCATGATGCTGGATCTGGCCGGGATTCCGTTTTATGCCGACCAGCGCAGCAGCCGTCATCCTTTTGTGATTGCCGGGGGCCCCTGCACGGTCAATCCCGAGCCCGTGGCCCTGTTTTTTGACGCCATGGTGGTGGGCGACGGCGAGATCGTGCTGCCAGCCATGATCGATGCCTGGGCCGGCTGGAAAGAGTCCGGATCAGGGGATAAAACTGAATTGCTCAAGGCCTGGGCCGCCATTGAAGGCGTTTATGTGCCGTCCTTTTTTGCTGCAGCGTTTGATGGCCGCGGCCGGCAGCAGACCCGGGGTCTTTTGCCCGGATACGGCAAGGTGCGCCGGGCCGTGGCACCGGACCTGGATTTGATGGGCTTTCCGGAAAATCCGGTGATTCCGTTTGGAAAACCGGTTCATGACCGGCTTAGGCTCGAAATCGCACGGGGCTGCACCCGGGGCTGCCGGTTCTGTCAGGCTGGTATGATCTACCGTCCGGTGCGGGAACGCTCCCTTGACACCCTGGCCGGGCTTGTGGAAAAAAGCCTTGGTTCAACCGGGTATGAAGATCTCTCCCTCTTGTCTTTGAGCACGGGCGATTATTCCTGCCTGACGCCGTTGATGAAGCATCTGACGGCCCGATACGGGCGACGGCATCTGGCCATTTCCATTCCCTCGTTTCGCGCCGGAACCCTGACCCCGGAGATGATGGAGCTGATCCGCAGTGTCCGCAAAACCGGATTTACCATCGCCCCTGAGGCCGGCAGCCCCCGGCTCCGATCGGTGATCAACAAAAACATCAGCGAAGATGAAATCATTGAGACCGTATCCACAGCCTTTGATCTGGGCTGGCAGCTGGTCAAGCTTTATTTCATGATCGGGCTGCCCACGGAAACCGATGCGGATATCGAGGCCATTGCCGAATTGGTGCGCCGGCTGCACAAGCTGCGGCCCAAAGGCCGGCGGGGGGGAAATATCAACGTGAGCGTGGCCACGTTTATTCCCAAGCCCCATGTCCCGTTTCAATGGGCTGGCCAGCTCGATGCGGCCACGGCCCGGGACCGGATGCAGTATCTGCGCCGACGGGTAAAGGGGCGCGGGGTGGAGTTTAAATGGCAGGATCCGGAAACAAGCCGTTTGGAAGGCGTTTTTGCCCGGGGCGACCGGCGCCTGGCCCCGGTGCTGGCTGCGGCTTATCAAAGAGGATGCCGGTTTGACGGCTGGACCGATTCATTTGACAAGCCGGCCTGGGATGAAGCCTTTGTGTCACAGGGCGTGGATCCGGAGTTTTATTTGCAGGCCGTGGCCCTGGATGCTCCCCTGCCCTGGGATCATATTGATACCGGGGTTTCCCGGGACTTTCTTGCGGCCGAGTATCAAAAGGCCATAGACGGTGCGCCCACTCCGGACTGCCGGTCCGCTGATTGTCAGGCCTGTGGCGTGTGTGATTTTAAAATATGCCGGCCCATTGAGGCTGCTGAGAAAAAAAGCAGTTTTTCAGAGCCTGCTGTCACGGGCCCGTCCCGGGCTGATGCAGAAGGCCCTTTTTACCGTGTCCGGGTGGTTTACAACAAGCTCGGACCGGCCCGGTATTTCGGTCAATTGGAGCTTGTCAGCATTTTTCTCCGGGCCCTGCGCCGGGCCGGTGTGGAGCCGGCGTATTCCGCCGGGTTTCACCCGAAACCCAAGGTGGCTTTTGGCGATGCCCTGCCGGTGGGCATGGAAAGCGAGGAGGAGAGCTTTTTCATGACCATAGCCACAAGTTTTTCGCTGGAGCAGATTCCGGAATCTCTGAATCGGCATTTGCCCGGGGGGTTGCGGGCCGTCGGCTGCAGCCTGGCGCAAACCCGGGAGGTTCCGCAGCGGCCCGATCCGGCGGTTTATCAGGTTACCCTGCCCACCGGCAGCCGCTTTGATCATCAGGCATTTGAAGCGTTTATGCAAGCGCCAGCTTTCGAGGCCGTATTTTCCACCCGGAAAAAGGGGGATCAACAGGTAAATCTCAAGTCCGTGGTTACAGAGTGCTTCCGACTCCGGCCGGACCGACTGCAGATTCGCATGATACAGCCTTCCGGGCTTACCCTTCGGCCGGGGCCAGTGGTTGCCTCGATTTTTTCCCTGCCTGATGCGGTTATGCATCAGGCGCGTATTTTAAAGTTGTCTGAACATGCCGGCTGCACCGGGGATTTTTCAGAACCGGGCAATTTTTAAAGAGGTTTTTATGGACAAGGAACTGATCATCAATGCCCTGGGCCCTGAAATCCGGGTGGCGCTCATGGAAAACCGCACCCTTGTGGAGATTTATGTGGAGCGCCAGGACGAGGCCAACATCTCCGGCAATATTTACAAGGGGCGGATTCAGCGGGTACTTCCGGGCATGCAGGCGGCTTTCGTGGAAGCCGGATTAAAGCAGGCCGCCTTTATTTACGTGGATGAAGTATTAAACGGCCGCAACCCCCCGCCAGAGGGAATGTACATCAAAAATGAGAATGAATATGCCGAGGAAGACGAAAGCCAGGCCGAGGAGGAAAGCGGTCCCATTTCCGGCCGCGGCAACGGCCCCCCCCCGGAGGGACGCCCGCCCATAGAGCAGATGCTCAAAGAAGGCCAGGAACTGCTGGTGCAGGTGGCCCGTTCGCCTATCGGCAGCAAGGGCGCCCGCCTGACCACCTATATATCCCTTCCCGGCCGGTTTCTGGTGCTGATGCCCACGGTGGATCATCTCGGCATTTCCCGCCGGATTGGCGACGAGGCCGAGCGCACCCGCCTTCGCGAGCTTGTTGAATCCATGCGGACCCATCCTTACGGCTATATTGTCCGCACCGCTGCAGAAGGGGTTAGCGCAGATGTTCTGGCCCAGGACATGGAGTTTTTAAACAATCTCTGGGATGATATTCAACAGCGGTATCATGAGGTTTCGGCCCCGTCCATGCTGCATCAGGAACTTACCGTCACCTTGCGCTGCGTACGGGATTTGCTGGCCCATGAGGCCGATCGGGTCATTATTGATGCCCCCGCGGTATACAAGACGGTAAAGCAGTTTATCGAAAAGTTCATGCCGCGCCTGAAAAACTCGGTGTCCCTGTATACCGGCGAAGAGCCAATATTTGATGCTTATAACCTGGAAGTCGACGTCCAGCGGGCCTTGAAGAAAAAAGTGTGGCTCAGGTGCGGCGGCTATATTGTCATCGAGATCACCGAGGCCCTGGTGGCCATTGATGTCAATACCGGCCGGTATGTTGGCAAACGCAATTTTGCCGAAACCATTCTCAAGACCAATCTTGAGGCGGTCAAGGAGATCGCCTACCAGATCCGGCTGCGCAATCTGGGGGGGATCATTATTCTTGATTTCATTGACATGGAAAGCAAAGCCGACCAGGAAAAGGTTTATAACACGTTAAAAGAGGCCCTGGCCCGGGATAAGGCCAAGACCAATGTGTTGCCCATGTCGGATATGGGACTGATCCAGATGACGCGCAAGCGCGTTGTCAAATCCCTGCCGCGGATGATGTGCGAGCCCTGTTTTTATTGTGAGGGCGAGGGCATGCTCTTGTCCCGCCGAAGTATTTGTTATAATGTTTTTCGGGATGTCCGCCGGCAGGGCGCTGAGGCCCGGCCTTCAAAGATCCAGATTAAGGTACACCCCGTGATCGCCGATTTGCTGCTCGGCCAGGAGAGCAGCCTGATCTCCGATCTCGAGGAGCAGGTCAACCGGCAGATCTGCATTTACCCCCAGCGGGATTATCACCTGGAACAGTACGACATCACCGAGGTCCTGAAAGAGGGATCGAATTGATTTGAATCTTGACAAAAATGGTTGTATTGCGCTAACAACCTTTTGATCCATATTTTTGGGTTTCAGGCGAAATTGGCGTGATAAAGACAAAAGATTTGCAAAAAAGGGTAAAAGAATGAAACGAACATATCAACCGAGCAAAATAAAAAGAGCAAGAAAACACGGGTTTTTAAAGCGGATGTCCACCAAGCAGGGCCAGCGTATAATCAAAAGACGGCGGGCCAGGGGGCGGAAGCGTCTGGCCGTTTGATGCAAACCGGCGGCAATGGCTTGCAGAAAACTGACAAACTGCTCAAGCGGGGCCAGTTTGTCTTTCTTTCCAGGACGGCGGACAGTGTTGCCGACCGCTTTTTTGTGGTGGCATACTTTGAAAATCAACTCGACCGCTCCAGACTTGGCGTTACTGTGACCCGGAAAATCGGCCATGCTGTCTTGCGCAATCGCATCAAGCGTTTGGTTCGGCAATATTTCCGGACCAACCGTCACCGGCTCGGGGCCAACTTTGATATCAATGTGATTGCCAGAAAATCAGCTGCCGGCGCTTCGTCAAAAGAGGTGTTTGCATCGCTGGAAAGGCTGTTTTGCAAAATCAGGGAGAGCTGCCATTAAATATCTGTTGCTGTTTTCCATCAGGCTTTACCAGTGCCTGCTTTCGCCGGTCATCGGTTCATGCTGCCGGTTTCATCCGACCTGTTCCGAGTATGCCTATGAATCCATCCGCCGGTTTGGTGCAATTCGGGGCGGATGGCTGGCGGTAAAGCGGCTGGTAAAATGCCATCCCTTTCATCCCGGCGGCATTGACCCGGTTTTGGAGGCAGAAGACCAGACCGTTTCGCAAATCTGCACCAGGAGGCAGCGATCAGATTAAGTGCGTTTCCACGGTAACCCGGGGCTGCCAATGATTATGGGCCAGCCCTCTCTTGCCGCTTTGTACGTCCTGCTGGACACATTGCCGCCATCTGCAAGAGATCCGCAAATCCTTGTCACAGGGACGGATCATCCATTTTTCAGCCATCACGTGCTATTTCAGGAGACAATATGGAACATATGCGTTTATTGCTGGCCATTTTTCTGACCATTATGGTCTTTGTGCTTTGGGAATTGCTGTTTGTGCCCGGCCAGCCCGTCCAGCCGCCGGAGCAGTCCGGACAAAGCCGGAGCGAAGAAACCGTTTCCGATCAAACGGCTTCGAAGCCCCGGCCGGATTCCCGCCAATCCGGCAAATCCGACCCAACCCCGGCCGAGCTGCCTTCCCAGAGTTTCGGCTCCATTGTGGTTGAAAACAATTTTTATCGGGCTGAGATTTCAGAAAAAGGCGCTGCAATTGCTCACTTTGTTTTAAACCAGTACCGCCAGAGCATGGACGAGGGCTCCCCCCGCAAGCAGCTGGTGCCGGAATCCAATTCCGTTGGCACCGCGCTGATCCGGTTTGCCGGATCAAACCTAGATTCTCCGGAACAGGCTGTTTTTACAACTGATTCTGAAGAAAGTCGCATCCGGGTCACAGACCAGCCGGAAACCCTTTCCTTTTACTGGCAGTCCTCCCAGGGCCTGGTGGTTGAAAAGCAGTACGTGTTTTATCCGGACAGCTACAAGATCGGCTTAAATGTCAATCTGGTCAACGACGGAAGCGCGCCCCTGGCCCCTGAAATGATACTTGAGATGACCAATCCGCGCCCGAACGGCAGCACTTTTGTATTTGAAGGGCCTTTTGCCTATGTAGACGGCAGCCTTGAAGAGGTCAAACCCAAAAACCTCGATGAAGAGCAGTCCTTTTCCGGTAAAATCCGCTGGGCCGGCATTGAGGACAGGTATTTCATGACTGCCCTGGTTCCGGAAAATCCCGGACAGAAACGGATCCGCATGAACGAGGATACTGACCGGCAGGTTCTGCGGGTGGCGTATGTCGAGCCCATGCAGCGCCTTGATGCCGGTGCCGGGCAATCCTATAATTACCACCTGTTCATGGGGCCCAAGCGCATGTCAGAATTAAAGGCCTTTGGCTATGAACTCGACAAAGCGATTAATTTCGGATTTTTTGATATTATTGCCAAACCGTGTTTGTACCTGATGAATAAAATCCATGCATTTGGGGTGGCCAATTACGGGGTGGCCATTATTCTGCTGACCATTCTTTTTAAGATCATTTTCTGGCCCCTTGGCAGCAAAAGCTACCGGTCCATGGCTGAAATGAAAAAACTACAGCCGCTAATGGCCGACATCCGGAAGAAGTACAAGGACGACAAGAAAAAAATGAACGAAGAGGTGATGCGGCTTTATAAAACCTATAAAGTCAACCCCATGAGCGGATGTCTGCCCATGGTTGTACAGATTCCCGTTTTTATCGCCTTTTACCGCATGCTCTACGAAGCCATTGAATTGCGGCACGCACCCTTTTTTCTCTGGATCAACGATCTTTCGTCTCCGGACCGGCTCTTCCGATTTGATATTTCCATCCCCCTGATGGCGCCTCCATACGGCATTCCGGTGCTGACCATCATCATGGGCGCCACCATGTTTCTGCAGCAGAAGTTGTCGCCGCCCCCGGGAGATCCGTCCCAGGCCAGGATCATGATGATGCTGCCGTTGGTCTTTACAGTGATTTTCATCAATTTTCCGTCCGGACTGGTGCTATACTGGTTGACCAATAACGTACTGTCCATTGCCCAGCAGTATTACGTTACACGGAAAACCGTTTAATCGGAGGCGTTGGTTTAATGACTGCATACCAGGATTTTGAAGAAAAAAGCGTGGAGAAAGCTGTTGAAAAAGCCTGCACCGAACTCAACTGCAACCGGGATGAATTGAAATACGATATTATATCTTACGGCTCCAGCGGTATCTTCGGACTTGTGGGAGCCAAAAAGGCGGTAATCCGTGTTTCTGTTCCAGAGGCGGTTTCCGGGCCGGTATCTTCAGAGTCTGATGAGGCCCATGCTTCCCAAGAAGAAAATAATCATGATGACGGTTCTGTTTCCGCTCTTGTTGACGAAGCCTTCGGACCTTCCAAGGATACCGGCCGGGAGGCCGTTGACCAAACAGAAGAACCCGGCAAGGAGCCGGAGCAACAGCAATCTCCAAGTCCGGCTGCCAAGGCAGAGCCCAAGGCGGACCCCGAGGTTGTGGCCGACTGGGTTAGGGGGTTTCTTGATCAGATCATCGTATTGGTTTCCCCGGATTCGGAACTGGGTTTACAGGTTGACGCTGAGCTGATCCGCTTTGATATCAAGGGCGGTGATTCCGCCCGCCTGATCGGTAAGCGCGGCCAGACACTGGATGCGATTTACTATCTCGTGGAAAAAGGCGTATACAAGCAATTTGGCAATAGTCTTCCCATTGAGATTGACGTGGAAGGCTACCTGGAAAAGCGTCGTGCAGAACTCACCACCCTTGCGGCCAGGCTGGCACAAAAGGCCATGGACAGCGGAAAGCCCATGGTCATCAACCGGATTAGCGCCCAGGACCGCCGTGTGGTTCACCTAAGCCTGCGCGACAATCGGGAAGTTCGCACCCAGAGCGTAGGAAACGGGGATCTTCGGAAGCTGCTGATCATGCCCAGAAAAAAAAACCAGGCCAAAAAATCCCGGTCCCGGTCTGAATAAGGTTTTGCCGGAACACAGATTTCCGTGCAAAAAGGATCAGCAGATGGACAGCTCAACTATCGCAGCAGTGGCCACCCCTGAAGGCACGGGCGGTATCGGCATCATAAGGGTTTCCGGCCCGGAGGCCATCGCTGCAGTGACGGCTCTGTTCAGACGCACTCCTTTTGGCCAAAAACCGTCAGGCAGCGATGCCGACGCCGGCGAAGGGTTTAAAAGCTGGCGGATGTATTTGGGCCATATCCTTGATCCACACTCCGGTGCCATCATAGATGAGGTGATCCTGGTTGTCATGCGTGCGCCGCATTCCTACACCCGTGAGGACGTGGCGGAAATCCAGGCGCATGGGGGATCCCGTGTCATTGAAAAGATTTTAAACCTCTTGATTTCTACTGGAATTCGTCCTGCACAACCCGGCGAGTTCACACGCCGGGCATTTATCAACGGCCGCATGGATCTAACCCAGGCCGAGGCTGTGGCCGATTTGATCAATGCCCGTTCTGATGCTTCTCTGGACATGGCTGTCAGCCAGATGACGGGTCAACTGTCTAATGTCGTTTCCTCCCTCCGCAAATCATTGGTTTCTGTGCTCGGGACCCTGGAGGCGGCCATTGATTTTCCTGAAGCCGCCGGTGATGGAATTGATGCTTCAGGGCAAAGCCTGCGTCTGTCCACAGAAGTTTTTCAACAGGTTAATCAATTGCGGGAAGCCTATGAAAGCGGCCGGTTTCTGCGTCAGGGGCTTCAGGCGGTGATTATCGGCCGTCCCAATGTCGGCAAGTCCAGCTTGATGAATTGTCTGCTCAATCAGCAGCGCGCAATTGTCACTGAAATTGCGGGCACCACCAGGGACTGCATTGAGGCCTCCCTAACTACCCGTGGCGTGTCTGTGGTGGTGGCGGATACGGCCGGATTGCGAAAGGACCCGGATCCCATAGAACGGCTGGGGATTGAAAAAACCCGGGAATACATGGCGTCTGCAGATATTGTTTTGCATGTTCTGGATTTCAGCCGTTCCCTGGATGACGAAGATCTCGCCATTAATGAACAACTCAAGGACAAACCCGTTGTGCTTGTTATAAACAAAGACGATCTCGCGGATCATGAAAAGGTTTTACAGCTTCCGCCCGCCATGCAGGAGGTTCCCGGTATAGCGGTCTCTGCCTTACAAGGCACCGGCATTGACGCATTAAAACAGCGCATCGCGGATTTGGTCTTTTCATCCGTGGCCAGGGCCGGATATGGTTTTATCCCGAACTGGCGTCAGAAATGCCGGCTCGA
>JAGTVF010000308.1 GCA_018224315.1 Desulfobacterales bacterium
ATCCCAGAATTTCGCCGACCTGCTCCTGAATAAATTCAAATACCGCCTGGCCCTGTTGTTCAAAATAAAGCAGCAGGATCCAGGCGATTAAAATCAGAATCAGAGGATAAGCCAGCCAGTTGAAGTTCAGGCCCCCGGTTTTAGCTGAAGCCGCCGGGGGTTCCGCCGGGGCTGGGTTTCCGGCCGGGCTGGGGGCAAGGGGCAGATCCGCGGACCAGGCTGTTCCTTTGATATCGAGTTCCTGGGCGCATTCCAGAACCGTCTTCTTGCTGATCTGATCGGCCGAGCGGATAAATCCGGTCAGAAGCGCCCGGTCGGCGATAATATTGATCAAACGGGGATATCCTGCGGAAAACCGGTATATTTCCTGGATTGCGCTTTTGGTGAAAATATGGCGGGTGCTGCCGGCCACCGCGAGCCGATGGCGGATGTATTTTTCCGTTTCCGCAGCCGAGAGGGGATCAATGGTGTAATTGACCGTGATTCTCTGACGGACGGCCCGGTTTTCAGGCTTTAGCAGAATATCGCTCAATTCTAGCTGTCCAACCAGAAACACATTGATGAGCTTTCTTCCCTTTTTTTCCAGATTGGAAAAAAGCCGCAGGTCATTTAACAGTTCATCGCTGATCAACTGGCACTCATCAATGATGAGAACCACCCGCCGGCCCTGGTAATAACAGCGGTTTAAAAACGCGGTAAACTCCATGAGAAAAGCGCCCTTGGTTTCAAATTGCTTTGACAGCCCAAAAGCGTTTGCAATGTAATTGAAAAAATCCATCCGCTCCATATCCGGATCATGGATGGCAACAGCCAGATCATTGTCATCGAGGTTTGCCAGCAACGCATTGACCACAGTGGTTTTGCCCACTCCGACATCGCCGGTGAGCAGCAAAAACCCCTTGCTTTCCAGAATCGCATACTGAAGGGTGGCCAGCGCCTCCCGGTGCTTTTCCCCGAACCAAAGAAAATCAGGGTCCGTATTGATATCAAACGGCTTTCTTGAAAGCTGATAATGTTGTAAATACATAACGGCTGAACATTCCTTTCTGATTTAAGGCGAAAACACAATCAGGACGCTTTTGCACTTTTCCAATAATGTCCCTATTTGAAAAATTTTCAACCCGCTTTGCCAAACCTTGAAGCCTTTGTAAAAAGCTGTCCTTTGACAATATCGCCCACGGCCGCACACTCCAGCCCGAAGGGCAAATACCCCGCATATCCGGGCAGCGGCATCTCAAACACCTCAAACCCGTGAACAAAAGGAATGCTGTACTCCCACCGGGCCAGACTGTAAAAGTTCCACATTTCCCAGAAAAATCCGCAAATCAGGGCGGCTGTCGCAAAGCAGACCAGCCGCTGCCACTGTCCCCGGGCAACGGGCGAAAACAGTTGCGGCCGGCCGGCAAGAGTCTGGAAGCAGACAATGACCAGCAAAGGCGAAACCCATAACAGGGGAAACAGCCAGTTGGGGTAAACCGGAAGCAGAAACAGGCCGGCTCCAGCAGCTGTGAGCACAGCCCCGGCCGCAAGTCCGGGATGCTGCGGGCGAATCCGGATAAAATCACCAAAGGCATGCCGGAAAAAAGGATATGATGCCAGCAAATCCGCGGTGGACCAAACAGCGGGCAGGACCGTGGAAAAGCAAATGGTGGCATAGAAGATATAACCGGCCGGCCCGAACATGTCCACATCCACATAATACCAGTTTAGCACAAACCGGTTTAAATACTCGAAAAACCACCAGAACACCGCACTTGCCAAAAACAGCAGCGCAAAAAAACGAGGCTGTGCAAGCATCCGGCATGTGCTGGTGCGCCTTTGGCAAAGCGCGTTGACAACGATGATATATCCCAGCCAGAGGAACGGAAATGTGTAAGGCTGCCAGGGGGCAAACCATGAAAACCGGCTCCAGGCCAAAATCCAGGCAGCGGCGCAGATCAACAACCCGGCATGACCCCAGGCCGGAAACCTTTCCAGGGGCTTTGCTTTGGCATGGAGCTTTCGGTTCTGCAAAAGCACCCCTATGCCCCGGGCGATAAAAGGGGTCAGGCAGGCGGCAATCAGCAGGGCCAGCAGCAGAAAAACAGGCCATGAAAACGGTGCATGATCGATCCGGCCCGGTTTGGGCGGAAAATCGAAATAAACACGGAGCGGAGCATCAACAAACCCCCATGCACCCAGAAGGGGCAGACCCAAAAGCAGGGCGGCGGCCATGAAAAAACCTGCCAGGCTGTATGGATTTGACTGCTTCAACATTGCCCCCCTTGCCCTGGCAATCAACGACACATTCTGCCGATTAACAAACTTGATGGAAACGTAAAAAATTTTAAAACGGATACAATCGATAGCCGATAAAAAATAACTTATTGATTTTACTCAACACTTAATCACTTAAAACTTAACTTTCTGTAAAAAAGACTTTTTACAGGCTCTTCAGACTTACGCGATATGCAATTAATTATTATACACTACAGGCAATTACATCTCAAGAGGTTTGTGGGCACGACCAGCCTCCAGTTTCTGAAACATTTTTATCTTGACAAAAATTTGAACAATGGCTTAAAAAATGATTAATTAACCAACTGTTCAGTTAATTATTCTCAACCCCCCCCCTCCAAAGGTTTTTTTCCCCCGCCCGCTGGGCGGGGGAAAAACCTTATTCTGGATTTCGGGGCTG
>JAGTVF010000309.1 GCA_018224315.1 Desulfobacterales bacterium
GCTCCTGTTTGATCTCATCGGCACTCAGTGCGTCCGGGTCGGCCATCAGCGGCAGGGTCAGCAGATCGTCCATGGATGCGCGCCGCTTTCCGGCCAGTTCCTGCTGACGGGCGTCCACATCCACCCGGTGATAATGAATGGCGTGCAAAGTGGCGGCCGTGGGAGACGGCACCCAGGCGCAGTTGGCCCCGGCCTCAGGGTGGCCGATCTTGGCCTCCATCATATCGGCCATCTTGTCGGGCATGGCCCACATGCCCTTGCCGATCTGGGCGCGGCCGCGCAGGCCGGCGGCCAGGCCGATATCCACGTTCCAGTCCTCGTAGGCGGTCATCCAGGCCGCCTGCTTCATCTCCCCTTTCCGGATCATGGGGCCGGCTTCCATGGAGGTATGGATTTCGTCTCCGGTGCGGTCCAAAAAACCCGTGTTGATAAAAATGATCCGGTCTTTTACCGCGCGGATGCATTCTTTGAGATTGACCGTGGTGCGGCGTTCTTCGTCCATGACACCGATTTTGAGAGTGTTGGTGGCCAGGCCCAGGGCCTCTTCGATGCGGGCAAACAGGTCATCGGTAAAGGCGGTCTCGTCTGCGCCGTGCAGCTTGGGCTTGACAATGTAGATGCTGCCGGTTTTGCTGTTTTGAAACCGGGTGTTTGCCTTCAAATCGTGGATGGCGATAAGGGCGGTGATCATGCCGTCCATGATGCCCTCAAACACCTCGTTGCCCTGTTCGTCCAAAATGGCGCTGTTGGTCATGAGATGGCCCACGTTTCGCACCAGCATCAGGCTGCGGCCCGGAAGAGAGAAAGGTTTGCCGCGGGCATTGGTATACTGGCGGTCCGGGTTCATCTGCCGGGTGAGGGTTTTGCCGCCCTTTTCAAATGTTTCTTCCAGATCGCCCTTTGTCAGGCCCAGCCAGTTGCGGTAAATGGCGGTTTTGTCGGCTGCATCAGCGGCTGCCACCGAATCTTCAAAATCCACGATGGTGGTCAGCGCGGCTTCCAGAACCACATCCTTGACATGGGCGGGATCATTTTGGCCCACGAAATCAGACGGATCAATGGCGATTTCCATGTGCATGCCGTGTTTAACCAGCAACACCGCATCCGGCTGCCGGGCAGAACCGCGGTAGCCGGCAAACTGGGAGGGGTCTTCAAGTCCGGTCTCAGAGCCGTCTTTTAACCGCACAACAAGCCGTCCGGCATCTATGCGGTATGCAGCCGCATCCGCGTGGCTGCCCTGGTCAAGGGGAGCGGATTTGTCGAGCACGGCCCGGGCGTAGGCGATAACTTTTTCGCCCCGGACGGGATTGTATTGGGTACCCTTGTGGGCCCCGCCTTCTTCTGAGATCACGTCCGATCCGTAAAGCGCGTCATAAAGACTGCCCCAGCGGGCATTGGCAGCGTTTAATGAAAAGCGGGCGTTGGATGCCGGCACCACAAGCTGGGGGCCGGCCACCTGCGCGATTTCCGGGTCCACATTTTGCGTGGCGGCCTGGAAATCCCCGCCTTCGGATTCAAGGTAACCGATTTCGCGCAAAAATGTCTTGTATTCGGCCATATCAAAAGGCCCGCCTTTGTGCTGCTGGTACCAGTCGTCCAGGGCGGCCCGAAGCTGGTCGCGTTTTTCCAGAAGATCCTGGTTCCGGGGGGTCATGTCGGCCACAATGCCGCCGAGGGCGGACCAGAAATCATCGGGTTTGATTCCGGTGCCGTCAATGGCCTCATTGTTTATAAAATCATACAAAACCCGGGCAACCTGAAGGCCGCCTGCATTTACCCTTTCCGTCATGGCAACTTCTCCTTGTTTGGATCTGATAAAAACATTGCTGAGCGTTTCATGCGCAAATGCGGATTCTTATTTTTTGAGAAACCCGGCAATGGCTTCTCCGATAGCTTGCGGCGAATCTTCCTGGATAAAATGAAGCCCCTTGACTGTAACTTCCTGCTGCCCGGGCCATGAACGGCAGTATTCCCGCTGTCCGCCGGTGAGTATCATCCCGGGATTTGCATTGATAAAAAGCTTTGGCACACTGGCGGTCTCCAGCCATTTGCCGTAATCCGAGACAATTTCGGCCACATCCGGAGGATCGCCGTATATGGGAATCTCCCTTGGCCAGGTCAGCGTCGGGCGTCTGTCTTCGCCCGGATTGAAAAACGGTCGTCGGTATTCGGCCATTTCTGCCGGGCTCAGATTGCGCTGGATGGAGGCGGGAAGGATTTTTTCCACAAATGCGTTGTTTTTCAGAATAATTTCTTCACCCTCATCAGACCGTAACCGCTGGAACATGTTCCGGGCGCTTTCCGGCCAGTCCGACCAGTTCAGGGGTTGGACAATGGCTTCCATGTAAACGATTGCCCGCACACTTTCAGGATGGCGGCGGCTCCAGTCAAAACCCAGGGCAGAGCCCCAGTCATGGATCACAAAAACCACGTTTTTATCAATTCCCATGTGTGCCAGAAATTCGTCGAGAAACCGGCGGTGTTCAGCAAACCGGTAGGCGCCCGGCCCGGAATCCTCAAGTTTATCCGAATCCCCCATTCCGATAAGATCCGGGGCAATGCATCTGCCCAAAGGGGTTACAAAGGGAATCACGTTGCGCCACAGATACGACGAGGTTGGATTGCCATGGAGAAACACGATCGGATCGCCCTGCCCTTCGTCCACATAGGCCATGCTGCGGCCCAAAACCTGGATTGTTTTTTTGGGATAATGCTGTTCCGACAAAACCATTTATAACCTCCGGGCCTTGTATGGATTGGCTCCTGACTCCACATGTTAAACAACCGATGTTTGGTGCGGTTGTCTACATAAAATAACCTTTTGCGCCGGAATGACAAACAAGGTTTGCGGCAAACAAGGCTTGCCGGCAGGGCCAGACCGCCATTTTAGGCCGGGAGATGAGACAACCAAGGCATCGGCAGCTTGTTCCGATTTTCGCATGGGGCGGGTTTTTGAAGCGACATTGAGGATTTTTGCGGAAAAATTGCAAACTGTTTGTGGCCGTAAGCCCGGGTTTGTAAATTTCGGCAAAGGCATTGGGTCAATTGCGCAAAAAGGCTCAGGAGCAAAAAAACCCGGCCCCGGCCGCAGGGCTTTCTTCCTCCCGGCAAC
>JAGTVF010000310.1 GCA_018224315.1 Desulfobacterales bacterium
AAGCCGCTTTTTTTTCTCCTGAAGCCTGTCATAGCGGTCGGTCAGTTCCTGTTTCTCTGCCTGCCACTGTTCGCGCTCCTGCTGGGTTTGTTTTCGGGTTTCCATTGATTCATCAACGGTGCCCCGGACTTTTTTTCCGGTATCGTCGGAGTTGCCCGTTTCCGCCGGACATATGCCGGCAAAAAGCAGAACCAGAAAAAGGCCTGTCAGGATCGCTGTGATTGTTCTTTTCATGACCAAACTCCCGGGCCGGTGTCGTTTTTTATTTTTGGGTTGTAGGGAAACAAAAAAAGCCACGAACGCAAATACAGAAGGGGTTGCCTCTGTGTTCGCCTTCGTGGCTTTTGTATGCAGATGCGGATTTATGCGCACCCATGGGTGCACAACAGATACTGTTTTTTAAAAATGCCTGGTGGAAATGCTTCTGATTTCCGATTGTTTGAAAGTCCATATTCTTAATCCATCCCGTCAAAATCTGTCAAGAAGAATTTTCGGTTTTTTGGGTTCAAAGCTGTGTTTATATGGGTGTGGTCTTTTTATAAAAAAAATCCCGGATCGCTTTTGCGATCCGGGATTTCCCTTTTTTATCCACAGATTCACCCGGGAAACGGCTTTGCCAACGTATCCGCATCCCTTCCATCTGCTCAGGCCGGTCTTCTGACTTTCGGATCTTCCTACCGGCTGCGCCTTCCCGGCCTTTTTAAGGCCAGTGGCGTTTTGCAGCTTTCGTCCCCGATTACAGCGGCGGGCCCGTCCCCGATTTTCACGGGGTTCCCTGTTATGCTCGCGGAGCACCTGGGCAGACTCAGGTTTTGAGCTAATGACTATAATTCAAAGGGGGAAAGCCTGTCAAGGCGCAAATTCGAACCACCGGGCCTGCTGAAATTTATATTAGGCCTGGCAAACCGGTCCTTGATGGAAAAAGGCTTGTGAACATGTTATCTTTGATGGCAGCCTATGAAAGCCAGATATGAGGCGTTCATTTTCTTTGCGTTTTTCCGGTTTGTTTCGCACCGGACCATATCAGCAGAAAGGAGTCGACCAATGGAGGAGATTCGCAGCAAGGCGCGGGAATTGATGAAGGGATACTGCCGGGTTTGCCCGGTTTGCGACGGCCGGGCTTGTGCCGGCCAGGTGCCGGGCATGGGAGGGCTGGACACCGGATCGGGTTTTCAGGACAATGTCCGGGCCCTTTCTGAAATCCGGTTTCACATGCGCTGTCTCCATGATGCCGCAGAGCCGGAGCTGGATCTTTCCCTGCTGGGATTTGACCTTTCCATTCCGGTGCTGGCCGCTCCCATCGGCGGGGTATCGTTTAACATGGGCGGCGGGATGGAAGAGGCCGACTATATCCTGGCCAAGCTTTCGGCCTGCGCAGATGAGGGGTCTCTGGGATGCACAGGCGACGGTGTGCCGGATTTTATCCACGAAAGCGGGTTTGCCGCCATCAAAAAACTCCAAGGCCGGGGCATTCCGTTTATCAAGCCGTGGGAGGACGCGGAACTTTTTTCCAAGGCGGAAAAAGCGCTGGAAGCCGGTGCTTCGGTCATCGGCATGGATGTGGATGCCGCCGGCCTGGTGACCCTGCGCAAGATGGGCCGGCCGGTATCGCCCAAGCCGGCGGAAAAACTGGCTGAAATCATTGAACGAATACCGGCCAGATTCGTGGTCAAGGGGGTGATGACCGCAGATGAGGCAAAGATGTGCGTGGATGCGGGTGCGGCCGGAATTGTGGTGTCCAATCACGGCGGCAGGGTGTTGGACGGGGTGCCCGGAACCGCCCGGGTGCTGCGCGATGTGGCCGCAGCTGCCAACGGTCAGATCGCTGTTTTGGCCGACGGCGGGGTTCGATCCGGGGCAGATGTGCTTCGCATGCTGGCTTTGGGCGCGGATGCCGTGATGATCGGCCGGCCGTTTTCCGTGGCCGTGCTCGGCGGCGGAAAAGACGGGGCGTCCGCCTATCTGGCCCAAATCCGCCAGGAGCTGGTGCAAAGCATGGTGCTCACCGGCACGGCCTCGGTGCACTCGGTGGACGGTTCCATTCTGTGGTCGGGATGAGCCCTAAATAAGCCCGGCCGCGGACATGATGTCCGGGACCACTTCCTCTTTGCCAATGGCCATGATGTGGACCCCGTCGCAGAGCTTCTCGTCTTTGATCTGTGCGATCATGCGGCCGGTGATCTCGATACCCTTTTTCAGGGCACCGCCCTTGGGGGCGGCGGCCATTTCATCGATGAGATTCTGGGGCACCATGACACCGGCCACGTTTTTGTTCATGAACCGGGCCATACCCGCAGATGTCAGCAGGATGATGCCGGCCAGGATCTTGACGTCAAACTGCCGGGCGTAATCCATGAATTTTTTGAAGTTGTCGATGTCATAGACCGCCTGGGTCTGGATAAACTCGGCGCCGGCCTCGATTTTTTTCTCAAACTTGATCAGCTGGGGCTCAATGGGGTTGGCCTCGGGCGTTACAATAGCCCCGGCGCAGAACTTGACGGCACCGTCCAGGTCGTTTCCGGCCATGTCCTTTCCCCGCTCCATGGTGCGCACGGCCGCCACCAGCTGGCTGGAATCCAGGTCAAACACGGCCTTGGCCTCCTTGTGGTCGCCAAGCATCACCGAATCACCGGTTAAACACAACACATTGTTGATGCCCCGGCTGGCGGCAAACATGAGATCGGCCTGCAGGGCCAGGCGGTTTCGGTCCCGGCAGGTCATCTGCAGTATCGGCTCGCCACCCTTTTCTTTGACCAGAAGCGCCCCGCCCAGGGAGGGAAACCGCATCACGGAGCTCTGGTGATCGGTGACGTTCATGGCATCCACCTTGTCTTTTAACAATTCCACGTGGTGTGCCATTTTTTCCAGGTTGGTCCCCTTGGAGGGGGCGACCTCGGAGGTGACCACGAATTTTCCGGAATCAAGGGCTTTTTTAAATGCGGATGGCATGGGAAGTATCCTTATCAATAGTGTTAAGTTTTAAGTGTTAAGAAATATGAAGTTTAAACGTCTTGTTTTTTTGCGGTTAATTCTCCGGGATCAGAAATTTGCCGGGACTGGGTTCGCCCAGGTGATTGCGCGGCTTTTTGTAGGAGCGCATGGAATCGAGCCGGTCGAGCTCTTTTAAGCGTTTGTAGATCAGGGTCCAGACACAGTCCTTGTTGGAATCGATTTCGCATTTGCCGTTGTTGGTGCCGCCGCAGGGGCCGTTGACAAGCCCCTTGTGGCAGGCCGTGACCGGGCAGATGCCGCCGGTTTCGCCGATCACGCAGGTGCCGCACTGGGTGCAGATCTCGTTGAACTGGCCGGCGGCGTTTTCCTTGCCGATAAACAATGTGTTCTGGGCCGGCACCACCATCTGGCCGAGCTGGCTGCCCAGGGTCTGCACGCCATAGGCGCAGGACATCACCAGCAATACGTCTGCCTGGTTCATGCGCGCACCAAACTCTGAGAGGATATCGGATGCGAGGTTGTCGCAGGCCACGGGTACCACTGTGGTGCCCGTGATGACTTTGCCTTTGGCAGACAGGCTTTCGGCCATGGCCGCCACCTGTTCCACGCCCCCGGTTCGGGTCAGGGTGGTGCAGGTGCCGCATCCGATGACAAATATCCTGTCCATGCCTTTGAGCAGACGCTCGATTTCCTCTGTTGGTTTCTGCTGGGTAATGGATCGAATCATGGTGGTTAGCTCCTCTCTTTTTCAAGATCGCACCTGAGGCACCGCCTGGCTTCAAAATGGGCCTGTTCGGCGGTAAAGCCCCTTTCCACTTCCCTGAAGTCGCAGACGCGCTCCTCGGGTTTTTCCGTTTCAATTTTGACCCGCGGCTGATCCTCGGTGGTTTCCGATTCCAGGGCCAGGCCGGTTTCCTGGGCCAGGGGGGTTTTTTCATCCGGCATGAAAATTGGGGTCTGGTCGCCTGAAAGGTATTTGTGAATGGCAAGCGCTGCCCGCCGGCCCGAGGCGATGGCCCGGATCACGAAAGTGGGGCCGGTGGTGAAATCGCCGCCGGCAAACACGCCGGGCACGTTGGTGGCCAGGGTGTTTTCATCCACGGCCAGAGAACCCCACAACGCCCGCTCCAGCTGAGAGTCTTCGGGCAGAAAGGAGGTGTCCGGGGCCTGGCCGATGGAGATGATGATATTGTCGGCCTCGATGTACTCGGTATCGGACATGTCGCATTCCGGCCGGAAATTGCCCTCCTGGTCAAACACGGCCAGGCAGCGAGAAAAGCTGATTCCCTTGACTCTGGCGTTTTCCTGGTAAATTTCTTCCGGTGACCACTGCGGATTTAAAATGGCGCCTTCATCCTCGGTTTCCTCCACATCCTTGTCCCAGGCCGGCATCTCATCGCGGGTTTCCAGGCAAAAGACCTGGACATCGTCGGCACCGGCGCGAAGGGCGGTGCGGGCCACATCCATGGCCACGTTGCCCCCGCCGATCACAACGGTTTTGCCCGAAAGCTTCATGTC
>JAGTVF010000311.1 GCA_018224315.1 Desulfobacterales bacterium
CCGAAAATCCCCGTCTGCGGCCCCATGCCTTGAGATCGGCCATGTCTTTTTTGGGAAAATCAGGGAAGAGCGTCGCCAGGACCCGGATCAGGTCCCGGCTGGCCGCGCATCCCGCCAGGATCTTGAGGGCTGAAACCGGTTCTGCAATGCCTGCGGCCTCCCAGGCATGGGCCTTGCTGGCCAGCCGGCAGGGAATGCCGGCGTCTTGAAAAACCCCGGCAAAGACTTCGGCCTGGGCACGGGTGCGAAATAGCACGGCAAAATCGGCAAATGAGCGCTGGGCCCCGTCCCCGGTCAATTGGGCCGCCTTGTCAAAATCATGGAAGTCAAATCCCATGCCGCCCACCATCTGCTCGATGGTCTTGCCCACGGCAACGGCTTCGCCCCGTTGATCCGCGGCCCGGATCAGATGAAGATGAGGGGTGCCGGAAATCCCGGAAAAAACAGGTTCGGAATGCCGGCTGCCGCCTTTTTGGCCCAGCACCTGGCCGGCGGCTGAAAGAATGGCTTCCGTGGACCGGTAATTCTGCTGGAGACAGAGGATTTCGGCATCCGGAAAATCCTTTTTAAAACCTTGGAAATAGGACGGATCCGATCCCCGGAATCCGTATATGGACTGGTCCGGGTCCCCGATGGCACAGATTTGTCCGTCTGCGGGGCAAAGCTGTCTGACCAGCCGGTATTGTGCGTAATTAACATCCTGGTATTCATCAATAAATACAAACGGTAGCCGCTTGCGCAGCACTTCACACAGTGCCGGATCCGAGTCCATGTGCATGACGGTTTGGCAGATCAGATCCTCGTAATCCCAGAGCCGTTCGGCATTCAGGATGTCCTGGTAGGTGCCGTAAATTTGGGAAAACACCAGGGCTGCATCTCCGGCAATTGGTTCCAGGTCGTCATCCGGGCCAAGGATTTGCTGTTTTGCTGCCGCCACCCGGTCCATGAGGGTTTCAATCCGGTCGCTGATCTGTCCGCCCTGTTTTTTGACCTGGTCTGCGGCTTCGGCCAGCAGTGCCCGCCGGTCCTGTTCATCGGCGATGCTGTGATCTGCTGTGTTTTTGATTTCCTTGAGCAGGGAAAAACAAAAAGAATGAAAGGTCCGGGCTTCGGGCAAAACAGCATCCGGTCCCAGCAGGCGAAATAAGCGCTGTTTCATCTGGTCTGCAGCCTTGTGGGTGAAGGTGACCGCCAGGATCTGTTCCGGTCTGGCGGCCCGGGTCTGCAGGAGCCAGGCGATCCGGCAGGTCAGGGTCCGGGTTTTGCCCGTGCCCGGTCCGGCTGATATGAGAAGCGGGCCGTCGGCATGGGTCACGGCGCGGTACTGATCCGGGTTAAGGCCGGCAAGAACCGGGTTTTCAGGATTTTTTGTGACAGGGGGCTGCTGACCGGTGGATTTGGCCGCAGGTTCAGGCTCCGCGGGAGGTGTTTTGGCCTTTCCGGGTTTTGGTTTTTTTTTTTCGGGTGCGGCCGGTAGGTCAAATAAAACCTGCTGGCCGGTCAACTGTTCACGCTGCTCCGGGGTAAAAATGGTGACCCGCCCGTACTGGCCGTCAAATCCGGGCTGGCGGTGGACCCGGCCCGCCCGCATGCGTTCCACGGCCTCGGCCAGAAGTCCGTTTCCGGAAGCCCGGATTTCTTCCACGGGCATGTCGTGCAATACCCTTAATTCCGGGCCCAGCCGGCTGATGACCGTCTGCCAGGCGGCGATGACCTTTTTGCTTTTGGGCCCGACGCTGAGCAGTTCAGACAAAATTTCAGCCAGGGGAATCAGGCTGTAAAACGGGTGGGTTTTTTCGGGTTTTTCCCCTTCCGGCCGCCCGGCCAGCTGTTCGACCCGGTAGAGCACCCCAACGGTGACCGGATTTCCGCATACCGGGCAGATGCTGCTGTTTTCAATGGTTTGTCTGGGATGCAGGTTGACCCCGCATTTTCTGTGGCCGTCCTGGTGGTACTTGCCTTCCTCGGGGAAAAATTCCAGGGTGCCCAGAAACTTTTCCGGATCACCGGTTTGGATGGCACTGCGCATGGCATCATAGCAAAGTTTTGTGTCAAACAGGTTGGCCTCCCGGCCCAGGTTGGCCGGTGAGTGGGCATCGGAGTTGGACACCAGGGTGCGGTTGTCTAAATCCCTGATTCGCCAGTTCATGGGCGGATCAGAGGACAGGCCGGTTTCCACGGCAAATATGTGATCAGAAAGATCTTCGAAACATTGGCCCACCGAGTCAAACCCGGATTTGGACCCGAACAGGGAAAACCAGGGGGTCCAGATATGGGCCGGGATCAGAAAGCCGGATTCATGGGTTTCAAGCACGATTTCCAGCAGGCGCTTGGAATCCAGGCCAAGGATGGGCCGGCCGTCTGCCTTGAGGTTGCCGATCTGCGAAAGCCGGGCGTTGAATTTCTCCACGTGGGACAATTCGGAGAAAAACACCACATGGTGAAGTTTTCGCGTAACCCCGCCCTTTTTATAGATGTTGCTGATCTCGGTGCTCAAAACAAAGCGCACCGGATCATCGCCGGCAACAGAGATCTGTTTTTCGCACTCCTGTGCGATCTCGTCTTTGAGTTTGAACAGGCCCTGTTCCGCAGGCTCCAGGTATTGCCGGATTTCATCGAGCCATTGGGGATGGGTATAGTCCCCTGTGGCCACCACGGTGATGCCCTTTTGTCGGGCGGCCATGTACAAATGGGGAAAATCCAGGTTTTTGGCCGTGGCCCGGGAAAAACGGGAATGAATGTGCAGATCAGCGATATATTTCATGGCCTGATTGTTTACCACACTGCCCAAAAGACTTCAAGGCAGTCCCTTTTTTACGCTATACCGCAATTGTACGGCTGTACCCTGACGGCGGCGCGGAAGAGCGGGTTTCCGAGCGGAAATTGAGTCTCGAAGAGGCTCCTGGAGCGAGGGAACCCGGTTTTCCGCCCCGCCGATCAGCCAGGGCGCTTATGGATTTTTTTTCTGCATAAATGCCGCTGCAGCGGAAAAAACAGCTTTTTACGGCTTTCGCATGAGGCGGCCCGGGTGGCAGCTTGCTCCCTGCTGACCGCTTTCGCGCTCAATGCGACTCGCAACCTGCCCCCCGGTCCTCCTCATGGCCAACCGTCGTGTCAAGTGCGGGGTCCGGGAAAAGCTTTGTTGTCGGGTCCGGGCAATTTTTACAAGAAGCCGCTGCAGGTGGGATAAAGGTTTTTTACGGGCTTCATCGTGTTTGCAGAAAGTTGGCCATGGGGCGGGGCGGGCGACGGTTTACGAGTCGCATTGAGCGCGTCAGCGGTCAGCAGGGAGTAAATCGTCGCCCGCCCTGCCCCATGCGAAAATCCGGCCAAGCTTCCGGCAGGGCAGGTGTAGGGCCGGTGTAGGGAGCAGGCAGTGCGGCTGATTATCAAAGACAG
>JAGTVF010000312.1 GCA_018224315.1 Desulfobacterales bacterium
TAAAACCGATGCGTTCGGCGATGGCCGCGTTTTGTAAAACAGCTTGCGGGCATGCGGCAAACCGGCGCATGTATTGCCGGGGTGCGGCCAGAAAAGCGTCTTTACAGACCGTGTCTTCAGGGGTCAGACGGCTCAGGGTGGTGTTTTGCCCGATGGCGCGCAATACCCGGTGAATTTCGAAATCTTCGGGCCGGTTAAAAAAAACGGCCGGTGCGGCCGCAAGGGGAATCTCCAGACGCCGGGCGGCCCTGCACAAAAGATGGTCTGCGGGCAGCGGACGGCCCAACATGGCAGCCACCATGTCAAGATTTGCCTCATGGCCGGCATGCAGCAGATCCGGATCTTCGGCCAGCACCACCATGCCGTTTCCGTGCAATGCCAGCCCGGATGCCAGGTCAAAATCCACACGCATGTGGCGGCGGGTCAAAAGCCGGCACAGGCCGGCATAGCCCTGGACATCCTTGACCAGGCAGACCGCGCGCCGGGACGTGGCCGGTTCCGTGACCTCGGCGCCCACCATGGGCGTAACCCCGTGGTCTCTGCAGGCGGCCAGAAACGGCCAGAGCCCGCAGAGGTTGTCGGTGTCGGTGAGCGCCAGCCGCTTATGGCCCAGGGCCGCGGCATGGCCCACCAGGGCGTCCACGCCGGATGTGCCCTGCAGAAAAGAATAACCGGAATGCACCGCCAGGGGGATCATTGTTACACATCCATCACCCGGCCCGGGCACACCGCGTCATGGCCGAAGCGCTGACGGATCCGGTCCACGGCCCCCGCCAGGGAATTTCTTTTTTCAATCACCCCGGCCGGATCTGAAAACAATTGCCGCTGCACCTGGAAGGCAGCCGGTGCGGGGCAGGCAAGGTACAGATAAAACAGGCGAACCCGGCGCACCCAGGCCTTGTGCAGAAGCTTGCGGAAAACCGCAAACAGGGTGATATCATCAGCTGCAGGCGGTTCCATGGCGGTCTGCCGGAAACAGCGCCGGCCGTCTGCATAGTCAATGGCCATCACCAGCCTGCGGGCAGCCCGGTTCCGGGATCGGAGTTCCGCGCCGATTTTTTCCACCAGCCTGTATAAAGCCGCTTCTGCTGCAGACACGCAATTGGTGTCTGCGCCCAGGCCGCAGGCGGCAGAGACCGCATCGGGTTTTTCGCCCGCCGGCATCACGGGCGAATGATCAAGGCCGCACACAGCGTCATGGATTTTTCCCGCACGCCGGCCAACAATCACGGCCAGCTGCTCCGGGGTCAGACCGGCGGCCTGGCCGGCGGTGATCAGATTGAGCTCCCGGAAACGGCAAAGATCGTCTCCGCCGATGCCCGGGATCAAATCCAGGCCCAGGGGCGAAAGAAACCCGGCTTCATCGCCCGGGGCCACCAGGTATTGGCCTGCGGGCTTAACCACCCGCGTGGCCACCTTGGCCACCAGCTTGTTGGCAGCCACTGCCCAGGCCGGGCAAAAACCCAGTTCCTTGCGGATCTGCCGGGCCATGCACCGGGCCGCATCCCGGGCCGGGCCGTGGAGCCGGCCTGTTCCCGTGACATCCACAAACAAGTGACCGTCCATTTCACCGGACTCAATCAAAGGAGAATACGGCATGACCCGGCGCACCACCCGGGCCATGGCCTGTGCGTAGCGCTGCGGGCGCGGGGCGAGCACCGCGGCATCCCGGCACCGGCGCCGGGCACGGTATAAGGGCATGTTTTTTCTCACCCCGGCCTGGTAGGCCTCTTCGCTCATGTCATAAACCCCGGCCCGCCGGCCGCCGGCAGGGGCGATGATCACGGGCCGGCAGGCCAGGGACGGGTTGTGCAGGCGTTCCACGGCTGCGGCAAAATCGGCAATATTGAAATGAATCACTTCCCGCTCAAAAACCCGGCCCATGTCAGAGCCTCTGCATCACGTCCGGGCCGCGCTGTATCCCGATGACCCGGCCCTGGACCAGGACCTGGTCAAACCCGTAGCGCTGGGGCGGAAAATCCGGGTTTTCCGACTTGAGCAGGATATGATCCGCCCTTGCAAAAAAACGCTTGATCGTGGCTTCCTCACCGTTTATGAGCACGGCTGCAATTTCACCGTCTGCTGCATACTGCCGGGGCCGGCAAATGGCCAGGTCCCCGCTGAGGATACCGGCGCCGGTCATGGAATCGCCTTTTACGCGCAGGGCAAAAAGGTTGTCGCCCTTGTACAGATCGGCATCCACCACAATGCTTTCCTCCCATTGCTGCTGGGCGTACATGGGCAGCCCGGCGGTGATCCGGCCGATGACCGGCACTTCCCGGATCCGCTGGATACCGGCAGTGCCGCCGGCGCGGTTGAGCAGGTGCAGATGCCTGCCGTATCGTCCCTGGCGCTGTACCAGGCCCTTTTGCTCCAGAACTTTTAGCATTTCCGCCACTGCCGTATGGCTCACCCCCAGATCCCCGGCGGCCCGGCGCAAAGACGGCGTTGTGCCGGTTTCCGCGATCTGCTCCCGGAGATAGTCAAGCAACCGCTGCTGTCGTGGACTCAATGCTGTTTTCATGATTTATCCGTTAGCCCGGAAAAATGTAAAAGTCAATGTAAAATTTTGTAAAGTATATGTAAAGACCCGGACAAAAAACTTGAACAATCCAGACAAGGCTTATATAAGGCAGCTTTTATAATCGTTCAGCATTA
>JAGTVF010000313.1 GCA_018224315.1 Desulfobacterales bacterium
AGACAGCCTCGTAATCCACCCACCCGTGCTGGTCCCACAACGATGGGTCATCTGCGTGCCACATCCGGAACTGTACGCTGTTTCCGTTTTGGCGGACATACATGCGAACCCGCTTGTTTTGGGGGAACGGATAGTAGTAAAGACCATTGTTGTCTTTCATTGCACCAAAATCCTTATTATACTTCCAGGCGCGCGGCCCCGGTGTCCAGGGTGGCAAAATAGTCGGCCATGGTTTCCGCCCGGCGGATGCGCTCCACTGCGCCGTCGCTTTTGAGCAGCAGTTCCTGGGGCCGGAGCTGGGCATTGTAGTTAAAACCCATGGCATGGCCGTGGGCGCCGGTGTCGTGGATGATGATCAGGTCATCCATGTCGATTTTCGGCAAGGGGCGCTGGACTGCGAACTTATCGATGTTTTCGCAAAGAGATCCCACCACGTCCACCACCTCCACCGGATGGGTGTCTTCGGATTTGCCCAGCACGTCAATGTGATGATAGGCGCCGTACATGCCCGGCCGCATCAGGGCGGACATGCAGGAATCCACCCCGATGTATCTGCGGTAGATGTCTTTGCGGTTAATGGCCCGGGTGACCAGCACTCCGTGAGGTCCGGTCATGTATCGCCCGCTTTCCATATACAGGGCCGGGGCCCGGCCCTTTCGGTCCTTGTATTGTTGGTAGACCCCGATGATCTGATCGGCCATGGCCGACAGGTTCAGGGGCGGATCATCGGGGTGATAGGGGATGCCCAGACCGCCGCCCATGTTGATGAATTCAAATTCGATATCCAGGGCCGCAGACAGGTCGTCGACCATTTCCAGCAGCATTTGAACGGTTTCCACCATGTATGTGTGATTGCACTCGTTGGAAACCAGCATGGTATGCAGGCCGAAACGCCTTGTGCCTTTATCGCGCATGATTCTGTAGGCATCCTCGATCTGATCCGTGCTCACCCCGTACTTGGCCTCCACTGGGTTGCCAATGATTTCGTTTCCCGTTCGTCCCGGGCCGGGGTTGTAGCGAAAGCTGATCAAGTCCGGGGTGTCGGCAAGCTTGTCGATCAGGGTGATGTCGTCAAGATTGAGGATGCTGCCGCCGTGGGCTGCAGCGGCCTGAAAGTCGCTGGGAGTGGTGTTGTTGGATGTAAACATGATCAACCCGCCCCGGGCGCCTGTCTGCCGGCTTAACACCAGTTCCGGAACCGAGCTGCAGTCAAAACCAAAGCCCATATCCGCCATGATGGCCAGAATGCTTGGATTGGGCAGGGCCTTGACTGCGAAAAACTCCTGAAACGTCGCCGGCAGAGGTGAAAACCGGGTTTTTAATTCCTGAGCGGTTTGCCGGATACCGGTTTCATCGTATATATGAAACGGGGTTCCGAAATGCCGGGCGATTTTCGGTAACCCCGGAAAAAGACGATCTTGAAATTCCTGTGACATGGGCATGATCCCGTCTCCTGTTGCTGTCAGACCTATCGTATGAAAAAATCAGATTGATAAAACGCCTGTTACCATACAGGTCTTTGGGGGGTTTTTCAAGAGCCGGCAACCGTATTCCAGGAACCAGATTTTTACGTATTGAGCAGGCGTTTCCAGCAAAGAGCACATTATATTGTGCTCTTCTGGGATATGCCTCTCCATATGGTGTGGCATACGTAAAAATCAAATAATCTGCTTGACATAACAACAATTTAAATGGAATGTAGGCACAACCTGTTATTCGAAAAAAGTCTATATTTCATTTCAATCATGTGAACAGATAATAGGTGAAAGGCTTGAACAAAGATCGGCTTCCCGGTTGTTTCATCCACAAATCGCCTAACCTGCCGGCTGTTTCAGCACAGCGTTGCTTTCATCAAAGTTCTTTCTTTTCTCCATTTGTTTATTCCAAGAGCGGTTTTTTGTTTTCGGCCGTTGCCGAAGCAGCGGATTTTTCGGCGGATGCCGCATATCTGGCATTCCTGAACCCAAGTCAACTACAGACGAGACGCATATGATTTTAGGTAAGAAAAATCAACTTGTGGGATTGGATATCGGTTCCCGCTCCGTGAAGGTGGCCGAGGCCGTGGAATCCAAAAAGGGGTGGCTGCTGAAAAAATTCGGTGCCATTGAGGTGGCGCCCGGTGCCATTGAGGACGGAATGATAAAGGATCCCGAGACCATCGCCGAAGCCATCCGGGAGCTTTTTCAGTTATACAACATCGGGCAGAGCAATGTGGCCATTTCCATTGGCGGCTATTCGGTGATTGTGAAAAACATTACGATTCAGAACATGCCGGAAGACCAGTTGTATGAATCCTTGAATTTTGAGGCCGAGCAGTATATTCCCTTTGACATTAATGATGTCAATCTTGATTTCCAAATTCTTGGCGAAAATGAAAACAATCCCAACCAGATCAATGTGCTGCTGGTGGCGGCCAAAAAGGAGATGATTGACGACTATGTCAATCTGATGGATATGGCCGGCTTAAACCTGTGTATCATCGACATTGATGCCTTTTGCCTGCAGAACATCTATAACCTCAATTATCCCCAGAGCACTGAAAGTATTGCCCTGATCGATATCGGGGCCAGCAAGACCTCGTTGAATATTTTAAAGGAAAACAACTCGGTTTTTTTGCGTGATGTGTCCCTGGGCTGCAACCAGATCAATCAGAAAATTGCCTCCCTGGCCGGCTGTTCGCTGGCCGAGGCCGAGGCATTGAAGCTGTCGGAAAATCCGGACCGAATTTCGTCATCAGATCTCCAGGAAATTGTTTCTGCGGTGGTATCCGACTGGTGCAACGAAATCCGCCGGGCCCTGGATTTCTTTTATTCCACCAACCCGGAGGACCAGATTCGTCAGATTATGCTAAGCGGAGGGGGGGCCAACATCAAGCAGTTTCGGGACCTGCTGGCGGTTCAGGCTTCAGCCGACGTCCAGGCCATTAATCCATTTGAACATTTTGAGATCAAAAGCGACCAGCTTGATGCCGGTTACCTGCAACAGATTGCACCCCAGGCCGCCATTTCCATGGGGCTTGCCATCAGAAGAGTGGATGACAAATGATACGAATCAATCTATTACCGTTTCGTGCAGCCCGGACCAAGGAAAATATCCGCCGCCAGGTTTCAATTTTCCTGCTTTCCATGGTTCTGTTGCTGGTGGTTTTATTTGCGGTCAACATGTTCATGGGCAGCCGGGTGGGGGCCCTGGAAACAAGGCTGGCCAATCTCAATGAAGACATTGAGCATTATTCCCAAAAAGCCGACCAGGTCGATGTCCTCAAAAAAGAACTGGCCGAGCTGGAGCAGAAAATTAGGATTATTGAACAACTCAAAAGCCACCGGACAAAGCCGCCCCGGCTTCTGGCCGATCTTACCGAACGGGTGATTCCGGATCGCATGCAGATCCAGAAAATGAACTATAACGGATCTGAACTGATATTAAACGGGATTGCCATGGACAATGAAACCATTGCTGTTTTCATGAGCCGTCTGGAGCGATCCGATAAAATCAGGGATGTGACACTGGAAAACGCAAAGCAGACAACCCAGTTTGACGTGGAAATGAAGAGCTTTGGAATAAAATGCAAGATGGCCGATGCCAGTGCCGTTGCCAATGAAAAGGCGAAAAAATGAAGAAAAAGTCCATACCCCGGGAAGGCATGGAGCCCTTATTTCGGAAAATCAGCGAGCTTACCAGAAAGCAGCGCATAGCAACCTGTGTGGGCGTTGTCGTTGTGCTGGTGGGGCTGTGCGGTTATTTTCTGTTTTTGCCAAAATATCAGCGCATGAATGATCTCAGGGAAGACATCCAAAGCGCCGAGCAGGAACTGGAGATAACCAAAGCCAAGGCCGCCCGGTATCCGTCTGTAAAAAAGGAGCATGAAGCGGCCCAGGCTTCATTTGAACTGGCCGCCCGGGCGCTTCCGGACAAAGAGGAGATCCCTTCCCTGTTGACCGGAATTTCCCAGGCAGGCAAGGCCTCCGGGCTGAAGTTTCTGCTTTTCGCCCCCCAGAAAGAAAATGTCAAAGACTTTTACGCTGAAATTCCCGTCAAGATGGGATTGTCAGGGGGGTATCATGATCTGGGAAGCTTTTATGACAGGCTTGCCCGGATATCGCGGGTTGTCAATGTCAGTGATTTTTCCGTAAGCAGTGATTCGGGCAGTCCGGGCGGACCGCTGCGGATATCCTGCACGGCAGTGACCTACAAATTTATTGATCAGCCGGCAGAAAAGGATGCAAACCAGAAAAAGAAGAAAAGATAAAATGATGTCAAAGCCGAACATATGGATCGCAGCGATGATGTTTTTCCTGGTGCCCGGATTGATGGCGCTGGGCGGAAAACCGGAAACGCCGGAAGAAGATGTTTCCCAAAGCCGGTCAGTGAAAATCGAGCGCCAGGACAAGGCAAAAGACAAGGATTCGGCGCAGCCGGCGGAATCTGAAAAAGCCGTATCCGACGCCGTTGAGGCCGAAGCTGAAAAATCGGTTTCATCACCGCCTGAAGAGGTTGAAGCCGGGGCTGACAGTGACAGCGAAGATGCCGCCGCAAAGACAGACGATGCCCGGGCGCAAGCCAATGGAAAAGAGCCCGGAGATCTGGGGATAGACGACCAGGAAGGTCTTTTTCGCAGCGAGGAAAGGCTCTATACCCGTCAAGGCCGGGTGGACCCCTTTGAACCGTTTATGCAGGGCGCATCCGAACAGGAATCCGGAGAAGAAGACGAAGGTGCTGAACTCCAGCGCCGAAGGCCCCAGACGCCGCTGGAAAGAATTGCTTTGAGCCAGTTAAAGCTTACGGCCATTCTCAGACTGACATCGGACAATGAAGCCATTGCCATGGTGGAGGATCCCTCAGGCAAGGGTTATGTGGTGAAAAAAGGTACCTGGATCGGCGATCAGGGCGGACGGGTTGCAGAGATCCGGTCGGATCGAATCATTGTCCAGGAGCAGTATAAAGATGTTTTCGGTAAAATCGCCGAGCGCGAGATTGAAAAGAAACTTCAGCAATAACCCGGAGAAAAAACATGGATAGTTGTCGCACAAAGTCAAGGATCATCCGGCGGGTTTCTCTGATGATGGGCCTTTTATTATTGCTTGCCGGCTGTGCAACCGGGCCGTCGACTCAGCAGGACCCAAAAGCGGAGGAGACATCAGGCATCACCACCGTCGAACAATTAGCAACGGTAAGCCGTCCGGAATCAGCTGAAATTCAGATTCAGACCTCCGGGGAGGTCGATTACACTTCTGTCAAGCAGTTAGAGCCCCTGGGTGTTATCTTTTATTTCCCCCAGGCGCAGCTCGGAGACCTTGACAGGCAATATCAGCCTGAAGACGAAGCCATAGATGCGGTTTTGCTTTCAAGTTCCCAAGACCGCAGAAACGTGAGAGTAGAAGTGCATCTGGCCCGGGACATGAATTATACGGTGGACAAGCAGGCGACGGGATTAATCATTCGGTTTGATAAAAAGGACTTACCCGAAGCCCGGGAGCCTGAAGCCGCAATCCAGCCCCCGGCCCGGACTGAAGAAAACAACCGGCCGTCCCGGTCTGCACAAAGTTTTGCTGACAGGCAATCCGGTCCAGAGGCCAAAACCGATACAAGCCGTCCAAAGCAGACAAAAGAAGTTTATAAAGATATTGCCACGGTCAAAGACATTCATTTTGCCAGCGGTGAATCCGGGGCTTCCGTGGTAACCATTCGCACCTCCCGGCCTGTTAACTATGATTTGACCCGGTCCCGGGATCAGCTTTTAAAGCTCAAACTCACCCAATCGGCCCTGCCCGACCATGCGGACCGCCGCCCCCTGATCACCACCCGGTTTGACAGCGCTGTGGATCGTGTGATTCCTTATGCGGTACCGGATAAAAAGGACCTGGTGGAGATGATTATTGAACTCCGGGAAGCTGTTCCCTACCGGGTGGAGCAGGAAGGCCGTGAGTTGATGATTCATTTTGAAGCCTCGTCAGTGGGACCACGGCCTTATCCAGTGGCGGATCTGCCTGAATGGCAGCAGGTGCTCGAAGAGGTACTCACGGAAGAAGCCATTGCCGAGGCCGGGCTGTCAAACCGGGCCGAGGCTGCCAAAAAGGCGGAAAAACAGGTTGAATGGCTGTTTGAAAAAGAAGAATACACCGGTGAGAAAATCGCTCTGGATTTTTATGAAACCGACATTAAAAACGTATTCCGGATTCTTCAGCAGATCAGCGGGAAAAATTACGCCATCGATCCGGATGTGCAGGGCAAGGTCACCATTAATATGGAAAAACCCGTGCCCTGGGACCAGGTCCTGGACCTGATCTTAAAGCAGAACCGGCTCGGCAAGGTGGAGCGGGATGAAATTATCCGGATCGCCACCCTGGAAACCCTCCGCCAGGAGGAGGAAGCCCGGCGGCAAAGAATTGCGGCATATAAAAACCGCATTGAGCAGGAAAAAGCCATGGAGCCGCTGGTCACGGAATATATTCCCATCAGCTACGCCAGCGCCCAGGGCGAAGTACTGCCCCATATTGAAGATGTGCTGTCAGACCGGGGCAAGGTCAATGTGGACAACCGCAACAACCAGTTGATTATCACCGACACCATGGAGCGCATTGACAAGGCCCAGGAGGTGATCTCCAAAATCGACAAGGTTACGCCCCAGGTGGAAATCGA